>CAYJPI010000001.1:0-10682 GCA_964372005.1 uncultured Oscillospiraceae bacterium
GTTGTTCAGCAGGGTCGCAAGATTCTCATCATCGCTGAGGATGTTGAAGGCGAAGCGCTTGCAACTCTCGTTGTTAACAAGCTTCGCGGTACATTCACTTGCGTTGCGGTTAAAGCACCCGGCTTCGGCGATCGTCGTAAGGCGATGCTCCAGGATATCGCTATCCTCACGGGCGGCCAGGTTATCTCCGATGAGCTCGGCATGGATCTGAAGGAGACCACCGTGGAACAGCTCGGTAGCGCACGCCAGATCAAGGTTGATAAGGAGAACACCACAATTGTTGAAGGTGCGGGCGAAGCATCCGAGATCAAGGCACGCATCAACTCCATCAAAGCACAGATCGAGGAGACCACCTCCGATTATGATAAAGAGAAGCTTCAGGAGCGTCTTGCAAAGCTTGCAGGCGGCGTAGCCGTTATCGCAGTTGGCGCTGCTACCGAAGTTGAAATGAAGGATGCGAAGCTTCGCATCGAGGATGCGCTCAACGCCACACGTGCGGCTGTTGAGGAAGGCATCGTACCCGGCGGCGGCGTAGCGCTTTGCAACACCATCGCGGCGGTTGAAAAGCTTGAAGACGGCATCGAAGGCGACAGGAGAACCGGCATTCGCATCGTTGTTCGTTCGCTCGAAGAGCCCGTTCGCCAGATTGCGGCTAATGCCGGCCTTGAAGGTTCCGTCATCGTTGAAAACATCAAGAACGCAGGCAAAGTTGGCTACGGCTACGATGCAGCTAAGAACGAGTATGGCATGATGGTTGACAAGGGCATCATCGATCCTACTAAGGTTACACGCTCTGCGCTCCAGAACGCGGCATCGATCGCTGCGATGGTTCTCACAACCGAGACTCTCGTTGCCGACATCCCTGCACCCGAGCCGGCAATGCCTGCAGGCGGCGGCATGGGCGCACCCGGCATGTATTAAGAACGGTTTAGGGGTACGCCAAGGGAAACTGTCCCTTGACCCCTTTCATTCGCCGGTTTTACGGCCGAATGGGAAATAACACAATAAAGGGCTCTCCGTCAATAGTTGGGGTAGCACTTGCAGAAAAAAAGTTATCAAGAAGTCCTTCGCTTTGGAGCGGAGGGCTTTTTGGCATTAAAGGTAATGAGAATGCGCCGTCTGAAATTCTTTTTGCTTTACAAAAATGACACAATATTAACCCTTTTACATATTGCAAAAAGCAAAAACTATGTTATAATCACATTAAAGGTCAAAGAAAGTCAAAGATGAGGAGGCGGCGCAAATGTCAGCACTGTCGGACAATATAGAGCGGTTCATATGCGAACTGTTTAATGAAAAAAGCGAGGTAGATGTGCAGAGGAATGCATTGGCGGAATACTTTTCGTGTGCGCCATCGCAGATAAACTATGTTTTGTCCACGCGCTTCACGCTATCGAAGGGATACATAATACTCTCGAGGCGTGGCGGAGGCGGATATATCCGCATAACGAAGGTGGATATGGAGCGCGACCGATTGCTTCACGAGATGAGTATTCGCCTAGGTGGTGGCGGCATAGACCTTCGCGAAGCTCAAGGTATGATACAGCGGCTGTATCAAGCAGGCATAATCACCGTGGGCGAAGGGGACATTATGAATGCGGCGGCCGAAAGTTGCAAACTGCCGACCATGGAATTATCAGCCGCCATGAGATCGAAGCTAATGGGCGCTATGCTTAGTGCATTAATGAAAAGGAGGGATTGAATATGCTATGTGATCATTGCAAGGAAAGGAAGGCCACCGTTCATTCGGTGAGTATAATCGAAGGGGAGAAGCACGAACAGTATCTTTGCTCAGTATGCGCGCAAGGTATATCATACACACTTCCCTCGATGCTAGATGTATTGGGCGTTTACTATGGCGGCGGTGTAAAAATGGTGGAGAATTGCGAGTGTGGATACACCTTGCAAATGTGCCAAAAATCAGGGGTGCTCGGCTGCCCCATATGCTATACAACATTCCGCGAACAGCTTGACCCTGTGATAAGGCGCGTGCAGGGCGGAAAAACGCACCATGTAGGCCGCAGTATGAATGATGAAAAAACTTGCACGCACTTTCGGGATGAAGAGAATTCTGCGAAAAAGGCGAACGAAGTAGAACGGTTGCGCGCGGAACTTCAAACGGCAATAGCGGCCGAAGAATTTGAGCTGGCGGCACAACTGCGCGATAAAATACGCGCTATGGAAGCGGAGGGGATGAAGAATGAAAAATAGAGAGGCAGTTTCGAGCAGGATAAGGCTGGCGAGAAATATTGCAGGGCTTCCCTTCTCCTTTAGAATGAAGAGGGAATATCTTGATTCGCTTATTGATGCTGTGGACGATGCGATAAACAAGAACGGTGATTTCATGCGCATGAACATGCAGAACACATCGGCGCTTGAAAGGCAAATGCTCGTTGAAAGGCATCTAATTAGCCCCGACTTGGCCATGGGTGCAGGTGCTACATTCATCGACAGAACGGAGCGGCTATCCATAATGGTGGGCGAAGAGGATCATATACGCATACAGTGCTTAACCAAGGGCGTGTCGCTTGAGGAGGCTGATGATTTGGCGGCGGCGGTGGATCGTGCCATCGGCAAAACACTACCATATGCCTACGATGAAAAGTATGGGTACCTAACCGCATGCCCGACGAATCTCGGCACAGGGATGCGCGCAAGCGTGATGATGCATCTTCCTTCCCTAACAGGTAAGATGGAACAACTATCTACCTTGCTTGCGAAAATCGGTTACACGGTTCGTGGGCTTTACGGCGAGGGAAGTGGTGCGCTTGGGCATCTATACCAAGTGAGCAATCAAATCACATTGCAAACGGAGGAAGCGATAATAAGCGGACTCAATGAGACGGTGAATGCCATGCTCGCAAGGGAGCGCGAAGCGAGGGAAGCCATTATGAAAGCGAACCCGATCGCTATGGAGGACGTGGTTATGCGCTCGTTCGGCATACTATCACATGCGAGAAGCATATCCGAAAAGGAGAGCTTTGAACATATATCAAATTGCAAAGTAGGTGCGGCGACGGGAATTTTGCCCAAAACGCAGAGGGTTGACGATCTTTTGACATCGCTGTTCACCGATGTGCAGAGCGCATCCTTGCAAAAACTAAATGGCCGAACGATGGAAAGAAATGAACGCGATGCGGTGCGTGCAAATATGCTCCGCGGCGCTATGAAAAAAATTGAGGAAGGGGATAAATAACAATGAGTGTATTTGAAAGATTCACGGAGGGTGCAAATAAAGCTTTGGCACAGGCGCAGGAAAGCGCGAGACAGCTAGGGCACAATTATGTAGGGACGGAGCATTTGCTAATAGGGCTGATGAGCGTTGGAGAAGGTGCGGCATTTCGCACATTAAATGCGCAGGAAGTAATGCTTGAAAGCGTGATTCGCGAGACGGAAAGGCTTGTAGGCCGTGGTGACTATCAGTTTACCGATGGCTTTGGTTACACACCGCGCACCAAGAAAATTATAGAGCTGAGCTTGTACGAAGCGAAAACGCTCGGCCATAGCTATATTGGCACGGAACATCTCCTTCTTGCCCTTATAAGGGAACGCGAAGGCGTGGCAGCAAGCATCCTGCAGGATTTGGGGGTGGACCTTGGTGCGCTTCGCAAAAAGATAATCGCCGCTGTTAACGGTGAGGGAGGAAAAGAGCAGGTATTGACAGAACACGACACGCCCACGCTCAACAAATACGGCAAAGACCTAACCCAAGCCGCACGCGATGGTGAGCTCGACCCCGTTATCGGCCGGGCGGACGAAATAGCGAGGATAGTACAAATTCTAAGCCGCCGCACAAAGAATAACCCGGTGCTCATAGGCGATCC
This sequence comes from uncultured Oscillospiraceae bacterium, assembly GCA_964372005.1. Classification (GTDB taxonomy): domain Bacteria; phylum Bacillota; class Clostridia; order Christensenellales; family CAG-138; genus CAYPKG01. Next base: position 3,825 of record CAYJPI010000001.1, read on the forward strand.
GGGCGTGGGCAAATCCGCGGTGATAGAGGGGCTGGCTCAACGCATTGTGGACGGAGAGATACCCGAAATACTGAGGGAAAAGCGCGTAGCATCGCTCGATATGGGGTCGCTTCTTGCAGGAACGAAGTATCGTGGAGAGTTCGAGGAGCGCATAAAGGCCGCACTCGACGAACTCAAGGCCGATAAAAACACCATACTATTCATAGACGAACTGCACACCATAGTGGGGGCAGGTGCGACGGAGGGTGCGATCGATGCATCGAACATATTAAAACCTGCGCTGGCTCGCGGTGAGATACAGGTTATTGGCGCGACGACGCTCGATGAGTATAGGAAATACATTGAAAAAGATGCCGCACTTGAAAGGCGTTTTCAGCCGGTGAAGGTTGGCGAACCATCGTTGGAGGATGCGAAAAAGATACTCTTTGGCCTTCGTGACCGATATGAGGCGCACCATAAGGCGAGAATCACCGATGAGGCGGTGGAGGCCGCGGTGGATTTATCATCGCGCTACATCAGCGATAGATTCTTGCCCGATAAGGCTATCGATCTTATGGATGAAGCCGCGAGCAAGGTGCGCATCGCCGCATATGTTTCGCCGCCGGATGTTAAGGAGCTCGAAGCTCAGGTGGAAGCCGCGAGAAAAGAGAAGGAAGAGGCGGTAAACAACCAAAACTACGAGCGTGCGGCGAAAGTGCGCGATGAAGAAAAACAGCTCATCGAACAGATGGAAAACCTGCGCAATGACTGGGAGAAGGCTCGCAAGGAGAAGGAATGCATCGTAACGGATGAGGATGTGGCACAGGTGGTTGCATCGTGGACGGGAGTGCCCGTAAAGAAACTCACCGAGGATGAAAGCGCGAAGCTTCTCAACATGGAAGAAACCCTGCATGAGCGCGTGATAGGCCAAGACGAGGCGGTGAAAGCTGTTTCGCGCGCAATAAGAAGGGCGCGCGCAGGGCTGAAAGACCCCAAGCGTCCGATAGGCTCGTACATCTTCTTAGGTCCCACGGGCGTGGGTAAAACGGAGCTTACCAAAGCCCTATCGGATGTGATGTTTGGAAGCGAAGATGCAATGGTGCGCCTCGATATGTCCGAATACATGGAAGCGCACAGCGTTGCCAAGCTTACCGGCGCACCACCGGGATATGTCGGTTACGACGAGGGTGGACAGCTAACGGAAAAGGTAAGGCGCAAGCCATATAGCGTTGTACTGTTCGATGAAATAGAAAAAGCGCATCCCGATGTATTTAACGCGCTACTGCAGATACTTGAAGACGGGCGATTGACCGACAGCAAGGGGCGTGTAGTGGACTTCAAGAACACCATACTCATCATGACATCGAACATCGGTGCGACGAAGTTGACGAGTAAATCAAAATCCGTGGGATTTGGGGCGAATAGCGATGATGGCATAATGAGCTATGAACGCATGAAGGATGTAATGCTAAGCGAACTCAAAAAAGCATTCCGTCCCGAGTTTATCAACCGTGTGGATGAAATCATACTGTTCCATGCGCTTGAAAAGGAGCAGACCACGCAGATTGCAAAGCTCATGCTCGCAAGCGTTTCGCAAAGGCTAAAGGAACGCGGCATAACCATAAGTGTATCGAAAGAAGCGGAAATACTGCTCGCCGATGCGGGATTCGATGCCGAGTATGGTGCACGCCCGTTACGCCGCGCGATACAACAACAGGTGGAGGATACTCTCTCGGAAGAGATACTCTCCGGAAGGGTGAACCTTGGGGATGCACTCATCGCGGATGTGGAGGACGGGAAGCTCGTGTTTCGCAAGGCAGAAGCGGATAGGCTAGAAAAAAACCCCGAAAGCGAAAACCAAAACGAACTTTCAACCGAAACCGAAAAAACCATCGAGAGCGGAACATCAACCCAAGCAGATGAGCACATCGAAACCGATAAATAGCCCCCCCCAACAAAACACCCAAGTGGAAAAGTCCTCTTGGGTGTTTTGTGTATTTGTCATACAATTTCAAAATGCACAAATAATATATTATAAATTAATTCAATGTAACTGAAATGTAACCACTCATAGTGTATGATATAAATGTAAATTTGATTATAAAATAGTTGATGGCGAAAGGACGGTAACAAATGGTTACAAAAATGGAGATTAGGGGAAACGCGAAGACTAAGATTATTTGCTTATTGCTTGTGTTTTCCATGATCCTACCGATGATAGTTGCAGCTGTGCCCGCATATGCCACGGAAGGAACACAAGGGTCAACGGAGGGAGCAGATGTTCCTGTTGAAAGTGGCTCGCAATCGGATGAGGGTGGACCTCAACCCGAAATAATAGAGTACAGTTTTACCTATTACGATGGTGATGGTGAAATAGTTAAAGAGATGGATGTCTTCGAGGGAGGCTCTTATCACGAACCCCCGGATATTGAAAACATCATCGCATGGTACACTGAGCCTATGGAAGATGGGCAGCCGCAGGGCGAGGAAATAGACCCTACGGAATATAGCGAAATATCAAGCGTAACCGAGTCGATGCACTTCTATGCCTACACGATAACGGAGCATAGTGTGATTTATCATTCGAATTTTGATGAGGATGAAACAACATCACACTCTTACTCGGAAGAGACTGAACTGAATCTGCCAAGCTATGACGAGCTCGGGCTACCGATGCGTGAAGGCTATGACTTTAAGGGTTGGGACACCGATGAAAGTGCAACCCCCGAGGATGCGGCTTACACTCGCGGAGCAAGCATAATTGCCGGGCCGGCAACGGATGGAAGCATTCGTGAAGACTTGCACCTTTATGCTGTTTGGGAAGAATCCAAAATCATACTCTATGTTACGCCTATCGGCAGCGAAAAAGTGTATGATGGGCAACCGATAAAACCCACCGATGGCAGTGAAAATGAGGAAGCATTCATAATATCCACCGATGAGGACGGACGGGATGTATATAGTTTCCCGGGCGGGCAAACAGCTGCGCTGAGCGGAGATGTACACTTCGAATTTTATGGCGGCGTGGATGCAACAAGCGCGAGCGATGAAGGCAAGCCCTTCTCCATCGTAAGTGCAATGGTGGTTACGAATGAAGATGGTTCGATAAGCGAACAATATGCATTTAACTATAATGAAGGGGAAGCCTTTGTACAAAGACGTCCCGTAACAATAATGCCTCAGCGTGCAGAACAGGCGTATAACGGCTCTGCTCTCACACAGAGTAGCACATATCAGCAGGTAACGATGGATGAAGCGGACAGCGGCCTTGTTAATGAGGGCGGCATCCACCATGTTGTGCACTCATTCACCGCTACGGGCTCGGTTACGGACCCCAATGTGGTGCTAAATGAAAACGGAACATTTAGTGACCCTGCGCCGAACAATGCAATCGATAAAAGTTCGATCGTTATTGTGGATGCAAATAATGCGGATGTTGTTGTAACTTCGAACTACGATATCTCCACGGCCGATGGTGTGCTTATAGTTACTCCAACAGAGGATGCGCCACCTGTTACACAGAACATCGCACCCTCACAGATTCGCGTTAGGTTTATGGTAAGCGAAAAGGGCACTGATGGAAGCTACGAATATGTTAACCTCTTCGATGATGTTAGCGGCAATTTCGACTCAGAAGGTTACATCGTATTCATGAAGGACAATACGGCAACCGAAACGGATGAAGCTTTCGTAAGCCGTGTAGCAAACACGATCAACAGCTATGAAATAAATGTAAACGCTAAACCGAATGGTATAGCGGTGGATAGATTCCTATTTAGCAATTGGGCACTCGATGAAAACGGTGTTACCGACTTTGATGCAAGCACGGCTCGCGTGAATGAGGACTATGTCCTGTACGCCGAATACAAAAAGGTTGAAGCGGTGTTGATAAACACGCAATATCAACTTGATGACGGAAGCGAGGCATTCACAGGCGAAACCGATTACTCGGTACTTCCCGGCATGGAAATCTCCCTAAAAACACGCAATGGCGCTTATCCTTCTAAGGTAAGTATCAATGGAGGAGCGGCCACGGCCATCACCCTTACGGCCGAAAATAAGTATATCGTACCCGATACCGCTAAAAATGGCGACACCTTTACGTTTATATTCGATAGGGTTATTGTGGATTACACCATCGAATATTACCAGCAGGATGTAGAGGGAGAAGGATACACAAAAGTAGCAGTAGACACGATTACCCGCAGCGCAGAGACCGGCACCGAGGCAAAAATACTGGAGGCCGACTACGAAAAAACATACACCGGCTTTACTCGTAATATAGACCATGTGGATTTCACCTCGTCTATAGTGCTCAGCGAAGATGCACAAAGCAATGTGCTCAAGATATTCTATGATCGCAATATCATTCGCTTGTCCTTTGATCCAAGGGGTGGCACGGACGTTGCATCCATAGAAGGCCGTTACGGCGCGACAATAACGGTGGTTAACCCCACGCTTCTGGGATCGACCTTTACCGAGTGGAAAAACAGCGAGGATGAAACGCAGGTAGTAGGCACGCAGGTAACCGTTGACGGAAAAAAATCGACCGAAATCACACTCGAAGAAACCATGATGCTTGAGGCAGTGTGGGGACCGATGAGCGATTATAGAGTAACATTTCATGTGGAGAGGAATGGAGTATTCCCATATGAAAAGCTCACATACGATCAAACCATAGCGGCGGCTCGTACGAATGCTTCGACTAACTTTACCGCGATGGCATGGATTTACTTGGATACGGATGCGGATTTAAGGACCGATAGTTCTATCGGTGCAGAGATTCAAGATCTATTAGCGGTTAGAAACTCATCTATACTCGGCTATGCTTCGTACAGTGGTTATTATACAATCAATCATACCACGAAGACCATCGAAGCGTACTACACACTTGATCCGTTCACGTTTGAGTTTTATTTCAAAGACGGACAGGTGATGAGTGATGTTTCAACCGGAGAAACATTCGACGATATGTACTCCTTTGAGGCGAAGTACAATGATGATATCACAAACCTGTGGCCTGCATCGCGCTTAAAGGAGGCCGAGGCGGATAGGCCTTGGGCATTCAACTATCCCACAACATGGTGGTATGATAGAAATTCAGACGAAAAGATGACGGCGCAAGATACGGTGGGTAGCGTTATTCACCTTGATAGTGGTATTGAGCCTAAGGTTACTTCTACCGTTATCAACGATGGTGCAGGACAAGATGGAAGAATTATTACGAAGCGAGTATATAGCTTTGACTCTGCTGATGCAAGCACCACCCCGGGTGTCGGCCCTGAATCGAGAACGCTTGAGATAAGATACTACATCGAAGCTACCAAAGCAAATCTCGAATCCATGGCCAAGGGTTCGGCGCACGATTTCCGCACTATCAAGCGCGATGGAACAACCTATGTAGAGGTTACGAATGTAAGCACATTGAGGACTTTGCTTGCAGGAAACTCACTACTCGATAATGTTGGCTCCGATGACGCGGTGGTTACTATAGCACCAACCGAGTACAAGGAACTTATATCGAGCACATTGGCCACGGGTGGACTTGTTGATGCGAATAATATCTTCGCTTATGCAAACCGTTTGGCATTTGGTGAAAATTATGACGATCTTCTGCTTCATAACACGGAAGGGAAATATGTTGTAGCCGAGATCTACCAGAACATCGAGGATGATCAGACGGAAGTGCCCGATGGAACCGAGTGGAGCGACTGGTACCATGGTATCGACCAGATCGATGTGTTCTATAAGCGCGAAAGGCATAGCTTCACCCTTGATTTCATGGGAATATCGCCCAGCAAATTGTGGACGTGGGAGAACGCGTACGACAATATGAGCCTGTACGAGCCCTTCTATATGCAGGATTCGAATGGTGATGTTGACACAACTCGCATATCATTCCCCGACGTAATGTATGGCAAGTCGACAGGATGGATGACAATGGCGCATTATCTGCGCGATTACGATGATTATTATGGCACATACTCCTACCAATCCTACTTGCACCCATATGGTGTGCATAGCAGTACGCACCTGTTTTCCGGTTGGAAAGTAAATAGCGACCTAACAGGCAATGATGCAGTACGCTACAGGACAATGCCCGCAGAGGATTACACCGTTTATGCGCTGTGGACGAGGCAGTACACTATTACGTACTTGCCGAACAATGGTGGAATGAATGAAGCGACATCCAAAAATTATTTGGGCACGAGAACCCTAAGTAGTATTAAGGATCAGCCCGCTTTCAAAGCACCCGATGGTATGGCATTTGCCGGGTGGTACTTGGTAGAAGGTGATGCAAACGATGAGCCGCTCGTGCTTGGCGATAAAATTGATTTCTTGAGCGATAAATTGATCGACGGAAATTACACGCTTGCCGCAAAGTGGGTTAAGAAGGAAACCACTACGCTTCAAGTAATACATCGCCTGGTAGATGAAAAAGGCGAGCCCGTTTTGCAGTATGGCAAAGCGATAGAGTACAAGGATCCCACTGCGTACTATATCGGAAAAACACAGACGGGCAGCACCCAAGAATACACAAGCGAAATACTCGCCTTGGATACGGCGGCGCTTATGAGCGTTGGCTGGTCTGCAAGTAGCGGATACATCGAAGTGGGCGAGCGCGAGTGGTCCTCGGGTGAGGCAAATATCGTTGTTATGGACACTGCAAACACCGTAACAATTAGCTATGAGGCCGTGCCCCTAAAAACTTACACGGTTCGCCATCGAGTTTGGACGGAAGACGGTGAAGGAGAATTGTTCCCTGCAGACACTGCAGATGAAACATACCCCAAAACCTTTATCGGCAAGACAGGCGCAGATGAAGTAGCTATTTCATGGGAATATGCTCCCGGATACGCCCCCGTTAACGAGGATGGA
>CAYJPI010000001.1:10692-11631 GCA_964372005.1 uncultured Oscillospiraceae bacterium
AGAACATATTCACCTTCTACTACAAGCGCACAACCCTTGTTGATTACACATTGGAGATATACTACGAAGATTCAGCCACAAACACCTACCCGGCCACGGCCAATGTAGTGGTTGCCCTTGAAGGATATGATGACTGGTACCCCGATATCACCGTTCAAGGCCTGATGGCAAATGGTATAACGGGCAAGGATGGAGCGAAAGTAACGATACTTGACGGTTACATAGCCGCGCCTAACAACAATGGCGCAATCCTAAACAAGGCGATTAGTGATGGCGAAGTGTATAAGGTTTACTTCGACCTTGCACTGTACACCGTAACCTATCACCAAAATTGGGATAGCGAAGATCCCCTTAATGAGACGGTGGAGGAAGCCTATGGCCTACCCGACCATGTGGCACGCATGCATGATGTAGAATCTACCATCGATGGTGAAAGCGTGGAGGGCGTTGGCTTTGCTGCACAAACGCAGACAAAATATTTCATGCACTGGTCCGAGAATGCTGACGGTACAGGAAGAACCTTCAATGAGGGCGATGCTGTGCCGGAGGGAATTACGAACCTATACGCTCAGTGGGGCGATAAGTATGTTGTAAAGTTCAACTATCTTGATAAGGAAGAAGACGGCAGTATCGTTTGGAAAAGCGAAGAACTGTATGTAGAACCCAACACTCCCTGGGATGAAGTAACCGTTCCTACATTGCCCACAGTCGATGGATATACCCCCACGGGTTACTGGAAGGAAGAGGCAGGCACTTCGCATAGTGAGACCGACGGGGAAGCTCCCTTCCCGGGAAGCGTGTTCGAAGATGGATGGGTGTTTGATGCGCAGTACACCGTTGACCAATATGCAGACGTATCCACCGAAATGGTATACGATGACAATGTGGTGGAATCGCTCGATGTTTTGGATCAAGTAATCGCGCTATTGCGTGAAGGAA
>CAYJPI010000001.1:11641-35964 GCA_964372005.1 uncultured Oscillospiraceae bacterium
TGGGTTTGTAACTACGCTTAAACTCAAGGATGATGAGACGATAACGGCAGAAGAGTTGGTATTCGTTCCCGATTCGCCCTCGCAGGTAAAGGAAGGCGAAGCCGCCTATGAGGATGTGTTCTCTGTCAATTTGCCCAGCGATAAGCTAACGATGGTTGTATCGAACGAAAATGGCACATTAAATGCCGCAGGCGAAAACTTCGTAATGCCCGATGTGGTTGAGATTGCGGGAAATGTTACGATACTTTTAAGGGAAGTGGCGATAACATACGCGCAGATAACCAAGCGTTACGATCAAGCAGGCCTTGAACCCAGCGTTGATACCGATGTTGAGTTTGCAAGGGCGGATGGAACAGCAAGCACAGGTCTTGTGAAGGACCATCAGGCGAGCGGTACGCTTGAAGCTACCGAATCGTATAAGAATACGTTTGGCCCTGATGTTGAGACGGGTAACTTTAGATTGTTGGATGGTTCGATCGCAGTTTATTCCGCGGCGGATTCCACAACCGCCCTCACGGGTAACTATAAGTTCACCTTCACAAATCCCAATGGCGTTGCAAGTATAACAAAACGTCCCGTGACCATAACCGCCGAGAGCGTGGATATAAGCTCGTATGCGCTTCTTGCGAGCGCTACATACACCTCCACCATTCAGGAGGATAACAAAGCGGAGGTTAACGCGGAAGGTGAAGGGCTTATCGAAGGGGACGACATGGGCGCTGTCACGGTTACGCGCGATGAAACTCCTCGCGCAGGAACAATGTATGAGTTCGATCTTACCCCCAACATATTTGAGGCGGATCGTAGCTTCCCGGATTATGATAACTACGAGATAATCTACATTGATGGCATCGTAACCGTTCCCCCGCCGAGCGATCCGAATGAGCCCCAGCCTGAGCCGGGACCCGAACCGGAGCCCGAGCCCGACCCGGACCCCGAGCCCGAGCCTGAGCCTGAGCCGGAGCCCGAACCGGAGCCCGAACCGGAACCCGAACCCGAGCCGGAGCCCGAACCCGAGCCCATAAATGAAGAGGATATTCCCGCGGTTGTTACCCCCGTTAGCTTTACGAACCAGCCTTCCGCGCCTATCTCGAACATTTTTGGCAACGAGATACCGTTGGCATCCGCCGAGGGTGGAGCATGGGCACTATTGAACCTTATCTTAACGGTAATAACCGGCATTATGAGCGTTTCCCTCATAATGGGATACTTCTCCAAAAAACGCCGTGATGAGGGCGATGCGGAGTATACCGACGAAGAGAAGGAAGCGGAAATGAAGCGCAGAGGCGCATGGAGAATAGCGAGCCTAATCCCGATTCTCGTTGCGGTTATTGCCTTCATGCTCACAGAGGATATGCGCCTGCCCATGCAGTTCACGGATTCTTGGACACGCATGATGGTGGCTATTACCTTACTACAGGTGGGTGTTGTACTGCTTGCTCGCAAGAAGAAGGATGAGGAAGACGAGGAAGAAACGGACCGAGTAGAACATGCATAAATGGGCTGCGACGTCCCCCCGATTAAAGAATGAATATCGGTAGAGATAATTCCTAATACGCAAAAAACTATAGCGCGCTATTGACGAGGGTTCAATAGCGTGCTATTGTCGTTTAGGTTGGAGGTGATGACGATGAATGAAGTGAAGTTAGGGAAAATTATAAAACATCTAAGTACAAGCTTAGAAAAGCGTGCAAATAATACTTTTGATAATAATGAAATACTCGAGGTGATTAAGCTATTATTACTTAGCCAAAGCCCTATTGGTGAAGGCTATACTCCTTTGCATCAAGCCTTATCACGGGCACTGCGGCTTCTATCAATGATTTCGGATATCATACCTACAACGCTGGGGCGGTTTGTCTTTTCATCGTAAATCACCTTGCAATGGTACTCATACCAAAACTTGCGTCCGCTCGCATGTACCATGGAAAACGTCCCTTTATTTGTGTTCGAGCCCGATGCTTCTTTAAACGATAAATCCTTGTGCCCCGGGAATATTTCATCAGCCAGTTTCGAGCCTATGAAGTTATCAATAATTTCGGGAACATCGAACTTACGGGCAAAGTTCTTGGAAAAGCGAATCGTGTTCGCTTCTTTGTTGAAATCAAAGAAGGCACTGTCGGTCAGCTCGGATATGCGCGCTATGAAGGTTTTCTCCTGCTGCAAGTCACTATCTGCCTTGAAATGGTCTGTCACATCCGTTACCGAGGCATACACGCGAGCTTCGCCCTTTTCGTTTGGTGCAATTTTCCCGTTCAACTTAAATAGGTGCTCTTCGCCCGAGCGCAGTACAAACTTGGAGATGAACTTTAAGATGCCGGTATCCTTGCGGTGCAACTTAAAATAATCTAATAAATCGCGCTTGCTCTCCTGCGCCATTAGGTCTACCCCTCGGTTGGCAAACTCATCCCTTACTTCCTTACGCGTGTAGCCGATCATGTTAAAAAAGTAATCGTTCGCTTCAACTATCGTGAAAGAACTATCTACTTTTGCAACTATGATTCCACCGGGGACAAATGAGCTTGCATACTTTATATCGTTTATACGGTTGATTATCGGCGTATCGGAATCGTCGGCGCGCATGCTCATCATATCATGGTATTTTTCCTCAAAATCCTCCAATGACATAGGCTTATCATAGAAGTAGCCCTGCACACAATCACAATTCATGGACATGAGAAGCTCAACCTGTTCCAATGTTTCGATTCCTTCCGCAACAACATACATCCCGAGATTGTGCGCCATTTTAACGATGCTGTCTACGAGCATATCATCACGGCGAGCATTTTTCCCGCCTACGAAGAAGCTTCGATCCATCTTCAAAGTATCCACATCGAGGTTTTTGAGCATTCCGAGCGATGAATAACCCGCACCGAAATCATCGATGGATATCTTGAAGCCGTGCTTATGAAGATCTTCAAACAATTGCTCTATAGTGAAATCGCCGTCTATGGTTGTAGACTCGGTTAATTCTACTTCAATTTGCTCATGAGGAACATTATGCTTATCGGCGATTGCTACAATCCCATCAACAAAATACGGGTTTAACAAGTTTATTCTCGAGCAATTGACAGAAACCGTCATGGGAGCATGCCCCTCATCGAGCCAATGCCTGATAATTTTACAAACCTCTTCAAAGATAAACCTATCAACATCAACTATAAAGCCGTTTCTTTCAAACAGCGGGATGAAATCGTTCGGATACACTATGCTTCCGTCCGCTTGAATCCAGCGCACGAGTGCCTCCGCGCCAACAATTTTATCATTATTAATGCTGAACTTAGGTTGTAAAAACGCTTTGAACTCGCCATTCTCAAGCGCTAGTTTCATCCTATTCGTAATATCGGCTTCTTTTTGAAGAGTTTTTTTGAACGTTTCGTCATAGTCGCACATCCATTCGCCGTTTCGCTCCTTTGAAGCGTTATGCGCCATGCTGACCTTGCTCATTATTTCATCAACGTTGGTTTCGCCCTCATCTATCTTATATCGGCCGATCTTGAATGTTCCGTTGTAATTTATAAGCTCGGGTATCATTTCATCGTATACACATACTGCGTGATCTATCACAATGTTTATGTCCTCAAGAAGTTCGCTCCTTGCAAACATTGCAAACTTATCATCGCCGATTCGCGCGGTGATTAAAGATGGCTCTTCTATCTCCCTGGTGATGAATTTCATGGTTTTCAAAACTCTATCGCCCATCTCGTAACCGAACACTTCGTTGATGGCCTTGAAATTCTCAATATCATACACGATTATCGTGTACCGCTGTTTATCTTGTTTTAATAGGGATTGCATTTCTAATTTTAGCTTGGCGAAATTCGGTAGCTGCGTGAGCGTATCGTAATATGCAGTTTTAAGAATGCGCTTATTCGAACGCGAATGTATAATTGCGATGGCGATTACAAGCGTGATAATCGTCCAATATATTATGCTTCCTGTAACATCAAAGTATTGGGCGGCCCTTACCATTTCACTACTTAGCGAATGAACCTCAACATTCATGGCCAAAGCAACATCGGTAAGATATATGGGATAGTATACCATAACTTTGGGTGTGCCAAAATAATCGTAGTAAAAACCGCTGCTCTGCTTATTTATTATGTTCTGCTGCGCTTGGACGACATTTTCAACACCCATTTCGATAATATCCCGCTCGGGTATGGTAATTTCGCCTACATGGGTTTCGCTTGTTGAAAAAATCATATTCAGTTCTTGATCAACAAAGAATATGTCCCCTTCATAATCCTTGTAATATGAAATCGTTTCAAAGAAATCCTCAACAGAAACCTCACTGAATAATACAGCGGTCGTTTCATCTCCACGCATAACGGGAACCGCCAAATCAAACACCACCTCCGACGTTTCAATCGAGATGTGTGGATTTTGTGTGTAGGATTCATTGTTAAGTGCTGCCAAGAACGATGGGTTTTGTGCAAAATCACGGCTTTCTCCATCTGCACAGATTCCATTGCCATCGAGATCTATATAGTGTAAGGCACTAAATTCGCGCGTTTGCGATTGTGAATCAAGGTATGCAACAACATTGTCGCCCGAAACATCATTTTTGTCGACAAATTGAGCAAGCAAAATGAGATCTTCTCGCGCTTCTTCAAGCGTGTTTGATAATAAATTTTGATATTGAACACCGATTTGATCCATCTCATCGAAAGTTGATTCGATTACAGCATCATCCGCAATACCACGCACAAAGTTTATCAATAGTCCTATTATCACAATCGATATCGCAACAATAATCGATAGCAAGTGCCTTGAAAATAATTTTCTTGCGTTCATGTTCTCCCTTCGCCTACTTCCTCTTCGGCGCTCATTCCTTTTCGAGCCGATGCAGTCCCGCAAGATGAAATTATGTTAGCATTAACTAACTGTATTCCTCTCACAAATACACATGCTTCACGCTTTCTACCATTATAACGCATTAATTCAAGAAAAACAATATAATTACGTAATAAATGCAGGTTAAAAATGGAAATAGCACAAATTTGATACTATATACGAAGGAGTTTTTGCGTTAACCTCGCTATGCGGCATTTAATCTAAAAAAGGCTCATGGCATTTCATCATAGTGGATGAGATGCCATGAGCTATTTTGGTTGTAGATTTTAATTGCCGCTATACCTTAAAGCGAAGGCTTTCACTGGCGGACATGGCCTCGAGAGCGGCCTTGGGATCCTTAACTTTTGCGAGGAAGATCATGGCCGCAATGATGTACGGCTTGTAGGAAGCTTCCTTGTAGAGCGGGTCGCGATAGCGATCAAATACGGACGCTTCGACCTCACCTTCCTTGCACGAAACACCCGAGATATCGGCGGGCAAGCAGTGCATGTACAGTGCCTTGCCGCCATCGGTAAGCTTCATGAGCTCCTCGGTGCATTCCCAATCCTTGTGCTTGGCGTTTTGGGTAAGCAGCTCTTTTTCAAGCGCCTTTATGCCATCGAAATCGCCTTTGCCGTAAAGATCGGTGCGCTTTTCCATCGCCTTGAAGGGTGCCCACGACTTGGGGTAGACGACATGCGCGCCCTTGAATGCGTCAGCCATGGAGTTTGTCATTTCGAATTTGCCACCGAACTCGGCCGCATTCTTCTTCGCAACATCGATAACATCATCCATAACCTCGTAGCCCTCGGGATGTGCGAGCGTAACATCCATGCCCATGCGCGTCATCAAGCCGATGATGCCCTGCGGCACGGACAAGGGCTTGCCGTAGCTGGGGGAGTATGCCCATGTCATGGCAATCTTCTTGCCTTTGAGATTTTCAACGCCGCCAAATTCGTGGATGAGATGAAGCATGTCCGCCATCGACTGTGTGGGATGGTCGATATCGCACTGAAGGTTGACGAGAGTGGGCTTTTGCTCGAGTACGCCTGCCTTATGGCCGGTTGTTACGGCCTCGACGACATCGCGCATGTATTGGTTACCCTTGCCGATGTACATGTCATCACGGATGCCGATAACATCAGCCATGAACGAAATCATGTTAGCCGTTTCGCGCACGGTTTCGCCATGTGCTATCTGGCTCTTACCCTCGTCGAGATCCTGAACGGTAAGCCCCAAAAGATTGCATGCCGATGCGAACGAGAAACGTGTGCGTGTGGAATTATCGCGAAAAAGGCTAACGCCAAGTCCGCTATCAAATATACGTGTCGATTTGTTGTTCTCGCGAAGGCAACGAAGCGCATCGGCGACGGCGAAGGTTGCTTCGAGCTCATCGCGGCTCTTTTCCCAGGTGAGGAAGAAATCCCCCTCATACATGTCGTTGAAGGATAGTTTTGAAAGCTTGTCGGTGTACTGTTTGATCATTATAATGTGCTCCTTTCTCTAGCTGCAATATACCGTGGGTAGTAGCGCGTACACGGCCGCGCAGGTTACAAGGTCCTGTTTCCACGTCTTCTCATTAGGCGCATGCGCTTCGACCTCGGCGCCGGGCCCAAAGCCGATGCAGGGTATGGAATTTCTGCCCATGATGGAAACACCATTCGTCGAGAATGTCCATTTGTCGGTGAGCGGCCTTGATTCGCGAGCCTTGATAACGCTACCGTCGCCGATGCGCTTATCGCCGTAAAGTTCTCGGTACGTCCTTTCAAGCGCGCGCGTCACCGCATGGTCGGACGGAATAACCCATGTTGGGAAATAACATTCGATAGGGTATACAAGCCCGGTGTACGATGGCCTTTCATAGTTATACATGCTAACACTTACGTCCTTGCCGTAACGCTGTACAGCAGGGAGGGTGCGTATCTCGTTCAAACAGCTCTCAAAGGTTTCGCCGGCTGTCATGCGCCTGTCAAGGCTGACGGAGCAACCATCGGCAACGGCACAGCGCGAGGGCGACGTGAAGAAAATCTCGGAAGCGGTAACCGTTCCTCGCCCAAGGAAGCGTGCTTCCTTCCACTGGCTGTTGTAACGCTCGTTGAGCATCTTACATAGCCCCTTTATCGGGATATGGTCGGATGCGTCATTATCGTTGAGAGCGCGAATGTCGAGAAGAATTTCGGCCATCTTGAATATGGCATTTTCTCCGCGTTCGGGCGCACTGCCATGGCAGGATATGCCCTTTACATCCACGCGAATTTCCATGCGACCGCGCTGGCCACGATATATGCCGCCGTCGGTTGGCTCTGTCGATACAACGAAGGCAGGGCGAATCTTACTTTCTTTTATGATGTACTCCCAGCACAGGCCGTCACAGTCCTCTTCTTGAACGGAACCTACGACGAGCACGCGATACCTATCGCTAAGAAGGCCGAGATCCTTCATTATCTTTGCGCCGTATACGGCTGACACAATGCCGCCAAGCTGGTCGGATGCGCCGCGCCCGCCTATTTCGCTTTCGCTTTCATAACCTTCATATGGATCGAAATCCCAGTTCGCACGATTGCCTATTCCAACGGTGTCGATATGCGCATCAAAGGCGATAAGTGTTTTTCCACTTCCCATGTAGCCAAGCACATTGCCCTGCTTATCGATGGTAACCTCATCAAAATCGAGCTTTTTCATCTGCGCCGCGATGCACTCGATATGCCCCTTTTCATCACAGCTTTCACCGGGTATCTCGATGAGCGCGCGAAGAAACGCCGTCATGTCGGGCAAATATGCATTCGAAGCTTGTTTTACAGCTTCCATGATTATCCTCCTTGATTTCCTTTGTTGTCTATATAGGAATACAAAGTGTACTTTGATATACCAAAATGCTTGGAAACCTTGTCGCCGCTTTTGGTTACAAGGAAAGCACCCGATTGGTTGAGGAAGCGAATGGCTTTTATCTTGTCATCCTTGCCCATAAGCGCGACGGGCTTGCCGACGAGTGCAACGCTTTGCGCGATAAGATCATCAAGAAGTTCATTCACATTTGTGGGGATGCGTTCGCTTGCTGTCGGCTCTTCTTCGGTGGTGTGCAGGAAGTTTTTGATGGTTCGCTCCGCCATCAGCATGGATGTTATATCGTAGTTGATGGAGAAAATGCCTTCAGGTATGCCGTTTTCATCATTGATAAAAACACTGCTCGAGCGAAGAACGCGCCCACCATGAGCCTTAGCTAAATAATCGAGATGGTCGGGCAATGGTTGATTTTCCTCCCGCGCATGCATCGCTTCAAGAACGATGTGTGAAGGCCCGTCGCCAACTTTTCTTCCCGACACTTGGCCATTCTCAATCGCAACGATAGGATCGCCTTTTTTTCTAAGGTCGTGTACAACCACTTCGCAATCCTTGCCAAACTGAAGGGCAAGCGCCTTTGCAAGACGCTCATAAAATGATAAGTTCATAATACACGCTCCTAATATTTATAGCTTCAATATATTTATACATGTTCTTACTATAACACACATATGGACGATTGAAAAGAATATTTCTAACAAACAATTTGGTTTTGATGAATTCGGCAAATATAAGTTTAACCGATCCGATTGCGGCAGAATTGCAAAAAAGCACGCTCATGTGAGCACTATTGATTATTGCAGTTGCAATATGAGCATAAATAAGGTACAATATCAAAAACAGGAAAGGCGGTGTACACAATATGGAAGAAGAAAGAGATGTTGTTACGTTTTCCGATGATGAAGGAAATGAATTTGAGCTCGATGTAGTAGACTACTTTGAACACGAAGGACAAGAGTATGCTGTTCTCATGGATTTGAGCGATCTCCCCGAGGAGGGCGAAGCGGACGATGTGGAGCAGGATGTTTACATTATGAAGATCGTCGTCAATGGAGACATGGAAGAATTCGTCCCGGCCGATGAGGAAAAGATGGACGAGCTTGCCAAGATTGTTGAAGAACGTCTCGGCGAAGAATTTGAGGACGAAGAGTAAACAAGCTCTTTGAGTAATTTCAAAGGTTGGAACAATAAAAAGTGGCCTTGGCCACTTTTTTGCGTTTCATAATAAAATCAAGTCATTCCCCAGCGGGCTAATTCTTGCAAAGCGGGCATAACGGCCTTTGCTTTTTCGGTTATAAAGTATTCTACACGAATTGGCATCTCGTTGTACTGAACACGGTTGATCAATCCATCTTTTTCTAAATCCTTGAGCGATGAAGCGAGCATGGTATTTGTAATACCTTGAACCTTTTTTAATAATTCATTATAACGAATCCCCTCATTCGAACATAAAACACATAGGATGGGGATTTTCCACTTGCCGCCGATCCTTTTAAGTGCGGTTTGTAAAGGACATTGCGTGTTACAGGGGCAGTGGTGCGCCTTTAACTCACTCATGTTTTTCGTACCTCCTAATAATAAATTGCCTTATTGCAATAGAAGTTAATGTATGCAATAATACTATCAGATAAGAAAAACTGAGTCAATAATTAAAACAAAGTAAGGAGAGGAAAAATGAAGAACTTAGAAAACGTATCAAAATTGTTCCAAGATCAGGAGAGCACAAAAGTTGTAAGCACCGTTTCCGATGCAGGTGAAATCCATTCCATCGTTGCAGGTAGCGTTTTTGTTGTTGATGATAACACTTTGGCAGTGGCCGAGGTTTTCATGAACACTACAAGCAAGAACCTAAGCGAAAACAGCAAGGTAGCCATCTTGGCGGCTAAAGGCATGGAATCTTACCTGGTGACGGGAACAGTACAAAAGCGCCATACCGAAGGCATGTTTTACGATGCGGTTATGGAGAGGTTCGCCGCTCTCAAAATGCCCATCAAAGCTATATGGACTTTTAATGTGGAAAAGATTTATGATGAAAGTGCCGGCCCTAATGGCGGCAAGCAAATCTTTTAATCTCTAAAATCTATAGCGAATTAAGAAATGACAGCCTTTGAATAGAGGGTTGTCATTTTTTTATAATAAATTGATGAACAAATGACAGTAATCAACCATATTTGAAAAAAAGGGGAGTCGAACGTTCATTCCCAAAACAAATTACGCATTTGATTTAATAGTAAATAAATATATTAAAAATCTTCATCGCCATGTAACCGAAAAGTAACTATGATTATGTATACTGAAAACAATAACGGAATGCTACACAGGTTTGTAGTCGAAAGGATGGTAACAAAAAATGACATTATTCGCAAAGGATCAGGGGTACGGCATGCGAGTGATATGCTTCTTGCTCTCGATTATGATGGCGTTTACGGCCGTGGCATTCGCTACACCCGTACATGCCACAGAAGGAGAGACACAGGGGGCGCCTGCCGAAGTGCCGAGCTCATCGGATGGAAGTGAAGGGGATGGTGTTCTCGAACAGGAAGAAGGGCCGCAACCGGAAGCTCCGATTTATGTTTTCTCCTATTATGATGCCGATGAAACATTAATTCAGGCATACAATGTAGGGCCGCGTTCGGACTACTTCATTGCACCCGAGGTGGATAACCTTATCGCATGGTATAGCGAGCCGTCAAAAGGTGGTGAACCCTCCGGCGAAGAAATCGATCCTATGGACTATGCCGATTTTGAAAGTATAGTCGAATCGATGGATTTCTACGCGCATGTCGATGCAGCTAAGATGATTACATTCCATTCTAACTTCGATGGAGAGGACACGCATACTGAATCCTACGACTTGGATGAGAATGTAATGCTTCCTTATTATGATGAAACCAACCTACCCGAGCGCGAAGGCTATTCCTTCATCGGCTGGGCTACCGCTAAGGATGCATTGGAAGCGGAGTATGTAAGCGGCGCAAGCGCGGTGATCGATGCGATAGCTGAAGCGAACGTGGAAGAAGAAATGAGCGGCGCACATCTTTACGCCGTGTGGGAAAAGACTAAGACGAAGCTTTATATCGTCCCTATTCCCTCCAGAAAAGTGTACGATGGTACGGCTATCTCACCCGTAGCGGGTTATGATTATGAGGTAGGCTTCATAGTAACTACGGATGAAGAGGGAAGTGTACCGTTCATATTTGAAGACGGACAAACCGTTGAACTTAATGGCGATGCACCATTCGAGTTCGATGAAGGCGTAGATACGATTTCTGCAAGCGAAGAAGGAAAGCGCTTCTCCATTGTAACTTCCGCCACTGTGTACAACGCAGACGGAAGCGTAAATGATGACACATATTCGCTGATCTATAATAGCGCTGTAGCGCGCGTTTTCCACCGCCCCGTAACCATCATGCCACAGAGCGCCGAGAAAACCTATGATGGCGAGGCTCTTACGCAGAGCAAACTTTACGAGGATGTAGAAATGGATGAAGAGGAAAGCGGGCTTTTGGATGGCCACGCGGTTGCCTCATTCATTGCTACGGGATCGATAACGGATGCAAATGTAACGCTTGACGAAACGGGCAAGTATACCGACCCCGAAGCGAATAATCCCATCGAGGAGAATAGCATCGTAATTGAGGATGATAGCAATAATGATGTTACATCAAACTACCTCATATCCACCGTTTCAGGTGTACTCGTTGTAATGCCCACCGTTGATGGCGTAGCACAGACACTTGAACAAACCAATGTCGGTGCACCGACCTACGAAGTATTCGTAAATGGTGAATCCATCGGCAAGTTCGAGGAAGGCGCTACAGTAACCTATGAAACTGTAGAGAATGGAAATACAAGCAAAGGCTTCTTCATTTACTCCAATGAAACGATGTCGCAATCATTGAGCGTTAAATATTTTATCGGCGCGGATGCAAAGTATAGCTCAAGCCATATCGGCCGTGGATATGATATTGTTATGCCTGCAAAAAACATGTACATCCGCACAGTAGAAGAGCATCCGACCGCCTACATGCCTGTGAGCGACTACCCAACAGTCCCGAGCGATGTTGCGGATTTCGCGCCGATATCGGGAAGCGGCGTTTCCACCGATCCTTACATACTCGAAAGGGGAAAAACGTACTACATCCCCAATAATCGAACTTTGTTTATTGAGGATGGAGCGAGCATGCCTCAAACCTCATATTGGAGATTGTATACCACGTCCGGAAGCATGGCATTCTCCGAAACATCCACCGCTCAAG
Organism: uncultured Oscillospiraceae bacterium; assembly: GCA_964372005.1. Taxonomy (GTDB): domain Bacteria; phylum Bacillota; class Clostridia; order Christensenellales; family CAG-138; genus CAYPKG01. Next base: position 23,578 of record CAYJPI010000001.1, read on the forward strand.
TATCTGACGGATTTTTGCAGGAGACGGGTGATGGAAAGCTAATGCAATATGCCAAGGTATATGCCAAGTACATGGGCGATGGCATGGTGTATCTACAGTACTATAGCACAGGATATTGCGGCATTCGCACATCTACCGTCCATGTGGAGGTGGTTGAATCCGTAAAGGGCGGAATATCGATAGACGGAAATGAGTCGATGGCCGTCGGAACTACACAAGACCTGATTGTTGACTTTGAGGCCGCCACATCCGACGATGCCGTTGAATGGAGCATTATATCGGGAATCGATGCGCAGGATGCAGAAGTGACCGACCCCGCCGCACTCGCCGCAATTGCTACGGTTGACGAGAACGGCAAAGTTACGGCGCTTGCAACCGGTAGCGTAACCGTGCAGGCAAAGGCGGTTGGCGTAGGAAGCTCTGACGATGCCATAGCGACGCTTAACATCGCGATTGTTGAGGGCACAAGCCACACCATCTCCTTTAGTGCTAACACCGAAGCGTTTACAGCCCCCATCGAGGATATTACGGTAGCACAAGGCGAGGCGGTAACCGTATTGCCCGTGCCCGAAAGCGTGAGCGGAATTAAATTTGCAGGTTGGTACTTGGATACAAACTACAAGGAATCCTTCGTAAGCTCCATGCAGTTGCACGATGATATCATCCTTTATGCCAAATGGTCGCAGACTGTTGTAACCGTAACATTGGATGCAGGCGCAGGTGTATTCGAGGATACACGCTTGAACACACGCACACTCATGCTTGCGCTTGATAATGTGGATGATGAGGGAATTATGTATGCAACCCTTCCCACAACCTTGATCCCTTGGAAAACCACAACCATACAGGACACAACCACGGCCGCAAGCTTCACCGGCTGGCATTACATCGATGACAGCGGAATGGCGGTTCTCGCCCCTACAAACATTACAACCGACATGGAGTTGTTTGCGCAGTACTCGGAATTATCAGCCACTTCAATACCTGATGGCTGGTCGAGCATCGCTCGTTTGATCGCGGATGATGCACAGCCCGTGCGCAATCCCATCGAAATTGAAGGTTTGGGCGAAGCGATGACCGAGGAAGGCTACGATGTCTCCGACAGTGACGATGTTATTCGCTTCAGCTTCTCTCTCGATTCCCCCGAGCTCATGAAAGGCTCTGACGTATTCTTGGTTGTTGATAAGTCAACTTCCATGGTTTCCGCAAGATGGCGCGAGGCGGTTGATGCTGTTGATACATTCGCAAAAGCTTTCTTCGAAAACGATGCAAACAACCGTGTAGGGCTCGTGCAGTTCTCAGGGAATGTGCAAAATAGCTTTAACCTTAGAAATACCTATAGCGCTTTTAGTAGTGATTTTGTAAGGGAAATGCCCAATGGCGCAACCACGGCGGCAAATCGCTCCGGTGACGGAACGAACTACACCATCGCGCTACAACAGCTTCTATACTTCATGAGTACGCGCACCGCAGAGGAGGCTAAGCGTCCATGCTATGTGATCTTTATATCGGACGGTGTACCCGAAAATGTGTTGGGACAGAAGGTTACAACAACCAATAGCCCTTCGTTGGAGCAGAACATAATCGGCGAATCGGAGGCCGCGCGCCTGCAAACGATGGCGGATCATGTATACTCGATTGGTATCGGTAACGCAAACCCGAAGTATCTTACCAACATCGGCGAACTCATGAGCGGAAGTGACCTTACCGATACCCTCAGCCAGATTGAAAGCCGGCTTGTAACACTTTCTCAGCGTAAAGGCGAGCTTGCATATGCGCTTACCGATGCATATGCAGACTTCCAAATTTTTGAGGATGAAACATACACCACCGAGTGGGCCCAAACAACGGGTATTCAAACTTTAGGTGAAGAAGATGTTAGTGCACCCGTAACGGACTTCGTGCCCATGAATGCGGAAAACTACGCCATCGAAACGAGTGGAGAGAACATTTTGTTTAACGGAATTTCGGTGGAAGATGCCGTGGAGATTCGTTTCTACGCAAAGCCCATCGAAGAACCTCTCCCTGAACCTGAGCCCGAGCCTGATGAGCCCGAACCGGAGCCGCAGCCCGAGCCCGAGCCGGAGCCCGAACCCGAGCCGGAACCGGAGCCGCAGCCCGAACCTATAGCGGAAATTTCCGAACCCGTGGCTGAGGCCGCCCCCGATAACACGAGCATTTTTGACACGAACATACCGTTCGCGGCGGCAGAGGGAGACCCTGCATGGGCATTGCTCAACCTCATCCTAACGGTGGTAACCGGTATGATGTCCGTTTACTTGATGATGGGATATTACTCCAAGCGCAAGAATAAGGACGATGAAATCATCCCCGAGGAAGAGGAAGCGATGATTAAGCGCAGGGGAATGTGGAGAGTGGCGAGCTTGCTACCCATCGCGAGTGCGGTGATTGCATTCATCCTCACCGAAGATATGCGCCTGCCCATGGTATGGACCGATGCATGGACACCTCTCATGATCGCTATTACCATCATCCAGGTAGTTGTATTCGCCTTCGCTCGTAAGAAAAAGGACGAAGATGAAGATGAAGATGCGGCTGTAAACAGCTAATACCCCTCAAAAAACACCCCCGCGGCATAGCCGCGGGGGTGTTTGTGTTTATATAATATGTACTGTAATCACGCACAAAGGCATGAATAAGCGCTTGTTAACCCTTGCTCTTTGCCCTCATACGCATTTCTTTATTGAGTAAGATCTTGCGCATGCGGATGTTTTCGGGCGTGACCTCAACGAGCTCTTCCTCGGTGATGAACTCAAGGCATTGCTCGAGCGTGAAGATCGTCGGAGGGGTGAGGCGAAGCGCATCGTCCGAGCCGGAAGCGCGCATGTTGGTTACATGCTTCTTCTTGCACACATTAACCACGATGTCGTCCACCTTGGCGTTCTCTCCCACAACCTGGCCTTGATACACAGGAATGCCTGCACCGACAAACAATCTACCGCGCTCCTGCGTGTTGAATAGGCCGTATGCGGTGGTTTCGCCGGTTTCATGCGCTACAAGACTGCCGCGCTGGCGCTCTTGAATGTCTCCCTTATATGCTTCATAGCCATGGAAGATGTGGCTCATAACGCCGTTTCCGCGCGTATCGGTAAGCAGTTCGCTCCTATATCCCATCAGGCCGCGAGCAGGGATGAGGAACATCAAGCGCGTGCCTTCGTCACCTGCGACCATGTCGACAAGCTCTGCTTTGCGCGTGCCAAGCTTCTCCATAACCGCGCCGACATATTCTTGAGGTACATCCACCGTTAAGGATTCGATAGGCTCGAGCTTCTTGCCATTCTTGTCCTCCTTGAATATTACATTCGGGCGGCTGACCGCGAACTCATATCCTTGGCGGCGCATGGTTTCGATGAGTATGGAAAGATGCAGTTCGCCGCGTCCGCTAACCTTAAAGGTGTCCGTGGACTCGGTTTCCTCAACGCGCATCGACACATTCGTTTGTATCTCCTTCATGAGACGCTCGCGAAGATTACGCGATGTTACGAACTTGCCCTCCCTTCCTGCGAAGGGGCTGTCATTGACGAGGAAGTGCATGCTCACGGTGGGTTCGTCGATCTCAACGAAGGGTAGGGGGTCTACCGCTTCGGGGGCACATGCCGTCTGGCCGACGCTAAGGCCCTCAACACCTGCAACCGCTACGATATCGCCAACCGATGCACTTTCGATTTCAACGCGCTTCAAACCTTCGAAGTGGTACAATCTCGTTAGCTTCACGCTATGTTCTTTACCCGAAGGGCCGCCGGCGAGTACAACGGGCATGTTGCGCGTTGCTGTGCCGCGGATTATGCGCCCAACGCCGATGCTTCCGACATAGTCATCGTAATCGAGGGTGGAGAAGAGTATTTGCAAGGGTGCTTCGGCGTCACCTGCCGGTGCAGGGATTGTGTTCAATATAGTTTCGAAGAGAGGTTCCATGTTGCCCTCGCGAACCTCATGGTCTAAAGATGCATAGCCTTCCTTTGCACTTGCGTATACAACGGGGAAGTCGAGCTGTTCCGCGCTTGCGCCGAGATCCATGAACAGTTCGAGCGTTTCGTCAACCACTTCGATGGGGCGTGCGCCCGGGCGATCGACCTTGTTAACCACCACGACGGGGATTTTATCAAGCTCGAGTGCCTTGCGAAGAACGAAGCGTGTTTGAGGCATACATCCTTCAAATGCGTCAACGAGAAGAACAACGCCATCAACGAGCTGGAGTATACGTTCCACCTCGCCGCCGAAGTCCGCATGTCCCGGTGTATCTACGATGTTGATGCGCGTACCGTTATAGGAAACGCCTGTGTTTTTCGAGAGTATGGTTATACCACGCTCACGCTCGAGATCGTTATTGTCCATGATACGCTCTTTGATGGCCTCGTTTATACGGAAAACTCCGCTTTGTTGAAGAAGCTTGTCCACGAGCGTGGTTTTGCCATGGTCGACGTGCGCGATGATGGCGATGTTTCTGATGGTTTCGTTCTGCATTTGGTCCTACCTTATTTTTTTGATAAATCTATTTTGTATATAACAGCGTGAAGTTTCCGCTCTTATCCACAATACCAACATTGGAGCCTTTTTCCACGATGGCATAGCCGTCTACATAGTCGCCTGCCGCATCGTAGGAGTGGGGAACAATTATGTCGCCCGTTTTATCTATATATCCCCACAATCCGCTTTCATCCTTTACCGCAGCGCGATTATCGTGGAAGCTATTCGCCTCTTCAAATGTTGCGGGGATTACGAGTGCACCGTCCGTGTCTATATATCCCCACTTGCCGTCCGATTTAACCGCGGCAAGGCCGCCTGAAAACGGCATGGCGTTTTCGTATAATTCGGAGAACGCGTATCTTCTTGATGTATTGTAGTATCGATACCCGTCATCCTCCTTGATGGGGGAGAATCCTTCAGAGTAGCCGAAACCCTCCACAGAGTCGAGCGATTGTAGCTTTTCGCCCATGCGATCGATGAGGTAAGCGTCGCCGTCCTCGATAACCCATGCCATGTCATCGCCGAAATCGCCGCAATCATCCCAAATGTCGCTTATGGCCATGTCGCCGTCAACATCGATATAACCCCAGGTATCGCCGGTTCGTACGCGTGCGCGGCCATTATGGAAGTCTCCGGCCTCACGATATACGCTTTGCACGGTTCGAATACCGCTTTCGTCGATGTAACCCCACTTGTCATCAAGTTCAACCGCCGCATATCCGTTCACAAAATCTCGAACATAACTATATGTCGGCTCGACCAAGAATACACCGTCTCGGCCCAAAAGTCCATACCCTTCTTCTGTTTCCACAAAAGCATAGTATCTATCGGCGAACTCAAATGCATCCGTATATGCCGCTTCTATCACTATTTCGGCGTTCGAATTCATGTAGCCGAACAGGCCGTTTTCCTCATATGGGAAGAGCCTTCCGGTGTTATCCGCAACTTCGTTCGGCACATCATTGTCGTCGCTTTGTGCATCCGTAACATCGTCCAAGTTATCTTCGGGCGGTTCGGTTATCACACCATTACTCGCTTCGGGCACAACGGATGTATCGCGCAATGAAAGCGCACCGTCTCCGTTATATAAAAGCACATATCCGCCCACGAAAAGGGCTATGATAGCGATGACGATGGGGTAGTACCACAGCATCGCCAGTCGCCGCCTCGATTGATTGCTCATGGCAGTTCCAATCCTATACGCTCACGTATGGTGTGCGCGAATCCTTCCTTCGTTGTCTGCCTTGACCTTGCTATGGCGAATGCATGATCGGGCACATCCTCAGTGATGACGCTTCCTGCCGCCGTGTATGCGCCGTTTCCAACGCTAACGGGTGCTACGAGTGCAGTTTGGCAACCGAGGAATACATCATCGCCGACCTGTGTGAGATGCTTGTTCTTCCCATCGTAATTTACGAACACCGTGCCGCATCCGCAGTTGGTGCGCTTACCTATTGTACCATCGCCGATATAGCTTAAATGCGGTAGCTTACTGCCTTCGCCCACGGTTGAATTTTTAACTTCAACGAAGTTGCCTACCTTTACGCGATCGTGAAGATGCGTTCCGGGGCGCAGGTTCACGAAAGGCCCTATGTTTATGCCGTTTTCGACGATCGCTTCATTGGCCACGACCGCCTGCAACGCGCAATTATCCCCTATGCGGCTATTTACTATCCTACAGCCGGGGTAGAGCGTTGTGGAACATCCTATCGAGGTATTGCCCTCCAATACCACGCCGGGGTATACCGTAGTATCCGCATCGATTTTTACATCCGCGCCGATGTAGGTTGCATTGGGGTCGATCAAAGTTATGCCGTTTAGCATGTGGCGTTCGTTGATCGCACTTTGCATTATACGAGTGCAGGCGGTCAGTTCAACTTTCGAGTTGACACCCATGCCCTTGTAGAACGGTATCTGCATCGCTTCCACGCGCTTGCCGGCATCGTTAAGAAGTTTGATGCAGTCCGTCAAGTAGTATTCGCCCTGCGCATTGTCTGCAGTTAGACGATCGAGACAGCCAAGCAGAGATTCAATGTCGAAACAATATGCCGATAGGTTCACCTCGTCGATGGATCGTTGCTCTTCGCTCGCATCTTTGTGCTCCACGATTGAGGATACGAAGCCGCTTTCATCGCGAATGATTCGCCCGTATCCCGTGGGATCGTCGGCGCAAGCGGTCAACATCGATGCATCGGCGGTGGAGGAGAGTAGTTTTGATACGCTCTGTTCATCGAGTAGCGGCATGTCGGCGGCGAGTACAAGTATCTTGCCGCGTTCTTTTTCGAAATGTTCGCGCGCACACATCAAGGCATGGCCTGTGCCGCGTTGCTCTTTTTGAAGCGCGTAGCGTACGCTTTCACCGATATGCGCCCTTACGGTATCGGCTCCGTGGCCGATTACTACTACCGGTGAATGCTCGGTTAAGCCTTCAACCGCACTTATCGCGTGGTTTACCATGCTTTTTGAGCACACTTTATGTAACACTTTCGGCACTGCCGAGTGCATTCTTTTACCTTCGCCCGCCGCGAGCAATATAGCACAAACTGCCTTCTGCATACTTCACTTCCTCCAAAAGCCCATTAACTTCAATAGTATAGCATATTCCATGCCTTTGTGGAAGTGCTAAATATCCGATTTTCAGTAGCTCATATTATATAGTGTTGACAAATTGAAGGTAGTAGGCATATAATGCATTATACCCTATAGGGGTATAGGGTTATGCTATATACTATAATTTAAGGATAGGAGCGGTTGTGTATGAAGCAATGTATGGATGTAGAAGCCGTAAATAAGCGGCTTAGGAAGATTGAGGGGCAAGTACGGGGAGTACAAAAGATGGTGGAGGCGGATAAGGCATGCGAGGACATCCTCATACAAATCGGTGCGATAAAATCGGCATTGCATAAGACCGGGCAGATAATATTGGAAGGGCATATGCACCATTGTGTGGCCGATGCGATTAAGCATGGCGAAGAGGAACAAGCGATAGAGAAGCTGATTTCCGCGTTAAACCAATTTTCAAAAACGATTTAGAAAACTATATAATGAAGGGGAGTACAAATGATAAAGTATATTGAGAAACTTAATTCGGTACCCATGCTATGGGTTTCGGGCATATGTTTATTTATTTCCTTTATATTGGAGTATATATTTCCGCTTGTTGGAATAGCATTTGAGTTAGCGATTAATCCTGCATGGATATCACTCATCATATCCGGCATTCCGCTTGCGTATTTGGCGGTGGTTAACACCATGAAGATGCGCATCACATCGCCTCTACTAATCACCATAGCGATGATAGCCGCCGTGTACATAGGAGATGTATTCGCGGCAGGCGAGGTAGCCTTTATCATGGCGATAGGCGAGCATCTCGAAGATCGCACGGTAGAGAAAGCGAAGAAAGGCATAGAAAAACTCCTCACGCTCGTGCCTGAAACGGGTCGACGCATCAGCATCCAAGAGGATGGTACGATCAAGGAGGAGACAATCGAAGCGAAGGGGATTCAAATCGGCGATGTATTGCGCGTGCTCCCCGGCGAAAGCTTCCCTGCCGACGCGCAGATTATCAAGGGCAACACGAGCGTTGATCAATCGATACTCACGGGCGAGTCTCTTCCCATCGATAAGACGGAGGGCGACACGGTGTTCACGGGCACTATCAATCGTTTTGGCTCGGTTGATGTACGGGTAACGAAGCCTTTTGCCGAATCCTCGCTTCAAAAGATGATTCGTCTCGTCGAAGAGGCGGAAAACAACAAAGCGCCCATGCAAAAAACCGTTGATAAGTGGGCGGCGGTGCTCGTGCCTACGGCCTGTGTCATCGCGATTGCTACATACTTGGTATTCCGTTTTCTCCTTAATGCGCCCGATGATGCGCTAATACGTGCTGTTACGGTACTCGTTGTGTTCTGCCCTTGCGCGCTTGCACTTGCAACGCCCACATCCATCATGGCGGCGATAGGTCAGGCGACGAAGCGCGGCGTGCTAATCAAGTCAGGTGAAGCGCTCGAGCGCATGGGGCAGGTTACCACCGTCGCGTTTGACAAGACGGGGACCATCACCACCGGCAGGCTTGCGCTTACCGATATTCAAACCATATCTATGGATGAAAAAGCGCTTATGGAAAAGGTGGTGAGTGTGGAATCGCATTCTGAGCATCCCATTGCAAAGGCGATAATGCAGTACGCGTTCGATAAGCAAATTCCGATTGCGGATGCAACCGAGTTTTCGATGACCGCAGGCAAGGGCATCAAGGCAAGCGTTGGAGATGCGCAGATTTTTTGCGGCAATGAGAGGCTCGTTGCGGATTGCACGGCTGCGGTTATTGATGAGAGCACGCAAAGCGCTATCGATTCCTTGCGCGAGCAAGGCAAGGCTGTCGTTGTCGTGTGCGATTCATCGACCGTGCTCGGGCTAATTGGGCTTTCCGACACGCTCAAGGATACATCCAAAACTGCGATTGCGGCGCTTGGCGATGCAGGCATCACAAAGACTGTACTTCTAACCGGTGACAATGAGAAGAGCGCCAATTACATCGCCGGCAAGGTTGGGATTACCGATGTGCATGCATCGTTACTACCGCAAAACAAGGTTGAGGCGATAAAGAACCTTGGAGAGCGAGGCGAAACCGTGTGCATGGTGGGTGATGGCGTTAACGATGCGCCCGCGCTCAAGACCGCGGCGGTCGGTATCGCGATGGGGACGATGGGCAGTGATATAGCCATCGATGCGGCTGACATTGCGATCATGGGCGATGATATCGAGAAAATTTCGTATATCAAGAAATTATCGAACGCTACGCTCTACTCCATCAAGTTCAACATCACTTTGTCCATGATCATCAATTTCGGCGCGATCATACTGTCGATCGGCGGACTTTTAAACCCCGCCACCGGCGCGCTCGTGCACAATGCCGGCTCCATCCTCGTCGTGCTCAACGCCGCGCGTTTATACGAGAAGAAGATATAGGGATGTGGGGGGACGAAGGGGCGCTGCCCCTTACCCCGCATAGGGACTCTGTCCCTATGTACCCTGCAAGGGGATTTCATCCCTAGATAGTATTGTCACAAGTGTTCACAGAGCGACTTTTGGCTGTTTTTCCGTCATGCTTTGTTAAAAAACCTTGCATTCCCTCCAGGAGTGCATCGGTTTTCTGCCTCGCATGACAAAAAAACATCTCAAAATCTGCTCGGCTCAACTTATGACAATACTATCTTGACCCCTTATTCCCTCGACCGTTTCACGGCCGAGGGGGGTGGGTTAAACTCAATGAGATAAACTTATTCTATCTATATCGCTTCAACGACAAACCACCCATTTTTGCGCTAAAATTAATGGCGCAAAAATGGGTGGTATTTTATTCTTATTCCCCTGAGCCGCGAAGCGGCTCAGAAAAAGGGATCCAAGGGATTTTAATCCCTTGGCGGGGTCACGGGGCAGCGCCCCGTGCGTATTCCTCGTATCCCCCTTAGCTGTTGTACATAAGTAGCCCATACGTGGGGAAGGGCCAGAAGTCGGAAGCGGTGATGGTTTCAAGCTCGTCGGAGACTGCGCGAAGTTCGCGCATCGCGCAGAGTACGACATCCTGGTAGTAGCGAGCAAGCTCGAGAACTTCTTCCTTCTCGCACACGCCGGCCATTACATCCTCGAGTGTCTCGATACGCTCGTATAGGCAAGCGGACAGCTTGGAGAGCTTCTCGATGAACTTCGCTTCCATGCCACCGCCGATCTCGGGGAGCACGGACTTGCGCGCGACAACGCCCTCGGATAAGAACTTGGTGTAAGCGGCGACGGCGGGGAGGATCTGCTTCTTCGCCATGTCGAGCATGGTGAGAGCTTCGATGTTAACCACCTTGGTGTAGTTCTCGAGGAGGATCTCGTAGCGAGAGTGCATCTCGGTCTCGGTTAGGATGTTGTGACGCGCGAACAAATCGATGTTCTTTTGAGCGATGAAGGTGGGGAGCGCATCAACGGTAGCTTTAAGGTTCAATAGCCCGCGCTTTTCGGCCTCAACAACCCACTCATCCGAGTAATTGTTGCCGTCAAAGAGAATTTGCTTGTGCTCGCGGATGGTCTTCCTTATGAGCTTAGCAACGGCCACGTTAAAGTCGGGTGCGGCTTCGAGATATTCGGCGAAGCGCTGGAGCACGTCGGCGACCATGGTGTTAATCACGAAGTTCGGGCCCGAAATCGAAGCGGACGAGCCGAGCATGCGGAACTCGAACTTGTTGCCTGTGAAGGCAAAGGGCGAGGTGCGGTTACGGTCGGTGGTGTCCTTGCTGAACTTGGGAAGAACGCCAACGCCGATTTCCATCTCACGCTCGATGTTGTCGGTGTACTCTTCCTTCTTCTCGAGTGCATCCAAAACACTGGTGAGCTCGTCACCGAGGAATATGCTGACGATGGCCGGCGGTGCTTCGTTAGCGCCGAGGCGATGGTCGTTTCCGGCGCTTGACACGCAAACGCGAAGCAAGTCCTGATTTTCATGCACAGCCTGAATAACCGCGCAAAGGAAAACGAGGAACTGGGCGTTGTGCGTCGGATCGGTGCCGGGCTCAAGAAGATTCTTGCCGGTATCGGTGGACATGCTCCAGTTGTTGTGCTTGCCCGAACCGTTTACGCCTGCAAAGGGCTTTTCGTGAAGTAGGCATACAAGATCATGCTTTTGCGCAACCTTCTTCATCACTTCCATCGTGAGCTGATTGTGGTCGGCCGCGATGTTTGTGTTGGTGAAGATCGGTGCAAGCTCATGCTGAGCGGGCGCAACTTCGTTATGCTGTGTCTTGGCAAGTACGCCGAGCTTCCAAAGCTCGATGTTGAGATCCTTCATAAACGCCTGAACGCGCGGATTTATTACGCCGAAGTAGTGATCCTCAAGTTCTTGACCCTTAGGCGGCTTCGCACCGAAGAGCGTGCGGCCACAGTAGATAAGATCCTCGCGCTTCTTGTACATTTTCTTATCAACGAGGAAATATTCCTGCTCGGGGCCGACGGTGGTGATAACGCGGGTTACATCCTCGTTGCCAAAGAGCTTCAATATACGCATCGCCTGTGTGTTGATAACTTCCATCGAACGCAAAAGCGGTGTTTTCTTGTCAAGCGATTCGCCGCCGTACGAGCAAAACGCAGTGGGAACGCACAATGTGCCATCCTTGATGAATGCATAGCTCGTGGGATCCCATGCGGTGTAGCCGCGCGCCTCAAAGGTAGCGCGAAGGCCGCCCGAGGGGAAGGAGGATGCATCGGGCTCGCCCTTTATAAGGTTGGAACCGGAAAACTCCATTATGATGCTGCCCTGCCCGTTGGGGGTTATAAAGCTATCATGCTTTTCAGCGGTGATACCTGTCATCGGCTGGAACCAGTGGGTGAAGTGCGTAGCGCCCTTTTCAATAGCCCAATCCTTCATTGCGTTGGCTACGATGCTCGCGACGGCCGGGTCGATGTCCGCGCCCTTCCTGATTGTTTGCTTTAGCTGGCGATATGTTTCGCGCGGCAAACGATCCTTCATGACAGTTTCATTGAATACCATGCTGCCAAATAATTCCGTAATGTTCTCCACTATGTTCTCCATGTTGATGACCTCCTGCTTCACTTCTATTTCTTCTATTTTTCTTACAATCCAACAAAAAAAGACACTGCGGACGTATACGCCCACAGCGCCTTTGCTGCTCGTTTTGCGATAAAGGTAGTTTACACGAACACATGAGCTTTGTCAACGGTTTTTTATGCAATGAAAAAAATATGAATTTTTTAATCGAATTTCGTGCACATTTGCGTTGCACACCGCGAAAATGTGGGCTATAATAGGTTTAAGTATGTGACGAAAGAGGAGAAAACATGAGAAAAACATCGTTGGCGTATAAGCTGGTAGGATTTATAGCGATAGCACTCATCGCCATA
>CAYJPI010000002.1:0-1741 GCA_964372005.1 uncultured Oscillospiraceae bacterium
TATTCGGAAACTTGGCCTGCGATGTATTCCGCATTCACACCCGGAATCGGGATGTGACAACCGATGCGATAAATGAGGATGAGAAGCCCTGTAAAGAGGAGCTTGCTCCTTATATCCTTTATCTTAAACGCGTTGACCAGTGTCCTAAACATTAGACCACCTCAACGCTGCCGCCGGCCGCTTCAATTGTGGTTTTAGCGGTCTCGGAGAACTTCGCAGCCTGTACGGTAAGCTTCTTTGTAAGCTCGCCACGACCCAGGACTTTCAAGCCATCCTTCTCGATCTTGCTGATGACGCGCTGTTGTTTTAGAAGCTTAGCATCGATAACAGTACCGTCTTCAAAGCGCTCGAGTTCGGAAACGTTGATGATGGTGTATGCCTTTGCAAAAATGTTTGTAAATCCACGCTTGGGCAAGCGGCGCGCCAAGGGCATCTGACCGCCCTCGAAGCCGTTCTTCTTGCTGCCGCTACGGGCTTTTTGGCCCTTATGACCCTTGGTGGAGGTTTTGCCCATGCCCGAACCGGTACCGCGACCGACGCGCTTGGGAGCCTTTACGGAACCCGGGGCGGGCTGTAAGTCATGCAATCTCATGGAAAATGCACCTCCTTCTTTCTTAGACTTCTTCCACCTTCACGAGGTGTTTTACCTTAAAAATCTTACCACGGGTGCAGCTGTTGTCGGGCTGCACTGTTACACTGTTGATCTTGCGAAGGCCGAGCGATTCGATCGTAGCCTTCTGATCCTTCAATGCACCGATGGTGCTCTTTACGAGCGTAATCTTCAACTGTGCCATATTAAACGCTCCTTCTTAGTCCAGGATTTCCTGCACCGTCTTACCACGAAGACGCGCTACCTGCTCCGCCGTACGAAGCTGCGTGAGTCCGGCGATGGTCGCCTTTACGCAGTTTGCCGGGTTGTTGGAACCGTAGCTCTTTGTGCGAATATCCTTGATACCTGCCATTTCAAGCACCGCACGTGCGGGTCCGCCTGCGATAACACCGGTACCGGGTTCAGCGGGAAGCATGCGCACATGTCCCTTGGAGAAACGGCCTTCCACCTGGTGCGGAATCGTTGTACCAACGATCGGCACTGTTACCATGTGGCGCTTTGCATCCTCAATGCCCTTGCGTACTGCTTCGGGAATTTCAGCTGCTTTACCCATGCCCACACCCACGCGGCCGTTCTCATCACCCACTACCATGAGTGCCGAGAAGCGGAAGTTACGGCCGCCTTTAACGACCTTTGCCACGCGGTTGATGGAAACGAGCCTCTCCTTGAACTCGGGCGCTTCCTGTTCAAAACGTCTGTTCTGCATCGTATTCATCCTCCCTTAGAAGTCCAGTCCGGCCTTACGGGCACCTTCTGCAACAGCCGCTACGCGACCTGTGTAGAGGTAGCCGCCACGGTCGAACACGATCTTCGTAACGCCCTTGTCCTTGGCACGCGCACCAATCGCCTCACCGACGATGAGCGCAGCCTCCTTCTTGGACTTGCCTTCAATTTTACTCTTGATGTCGGCCTCCATTGTGGAAGCAGCGATGAGCGTAGTGCCCGTCTCATCATTGATGATCTGTGCGTAGATGTTGTTAAGGCTTCTGTACACATTGAGCCTCGGGCGAGCCGATGTACCGACGATGTGTCTTCTCGTGCGGTCATGACGTGCCTTGCGGACTGCATTTTTATCTTTTCTTGAAATCATATCTCGTCACTCCTTCCTTAATTATTTACCCGTCTTGCCTT
>CAYJPI010000002.1:1751-24690 GCA_964372005.1 uncultured Oscillospiraceae bacterium
AATCATACTTGATACCCTTGCCCTTATAAGGCTCAGGCTCACGTGTTGAACGGATATCAGCAGCCATCTGGCCGACGAGCTGCTTGTTGATGCCCGAGATAACAATTTTATTCGGGCTGGGAACATCATAGGTGATGCCCGCGGGTTCCGTGAATTCTACGGGGTGAGAGTAACCAACGTTCAAAACGAGTTTGTTACCCTGCTTCTGTGCCCTGTAACCAACGCCGACAACATCGAGGCTCTTGGTGTAACCTGTGGTTACGCCCACAACCATGTTGTTGATGAGTGTACGGGACAAGCCGTGTAGCGCACGGTGGGTTTTATTATCGCTGGGGCGCTTTACAGTTAAAACGCCGTCAGCCTGCTCAAGGATCATTTCGGAAGAAATCTTCTCCGAAAGCTGACCCTTGGGTCCTTTTACTGTCACGGTGTTATCGTCAGCGACCGTGATTGTCACTCCGTTTGCGATTGTCACCGGAAGTTTTCCGATACGAGACATTTAGTTCACCTCCGAACTTTCTTTACCAGACATAGGCGAGCACTTCGCCGCCGATGCCCATTTTACGTGCGTCTCTGTCCGTCATCACGCCGCGCGATGTGGATACGATTGCAGTACCAAGGCCATTTAGTACCCTGGGCATCTTATCCTTGCGAGCGTAAATACGTAGACCGGGCTTGCTAATGCGCTTTAGCCCGACGATAACGCGCTGTTTGTTGGGGCCATACTTAAGATCGATTTTGATCGTCTTTTGTACGCCGTTCTCGATGAGCTCATAGCCCTTGATGTATCCTTCAGATAGAAGAATCTGGGCAATGGCCTTCTTAATGGTGGAAGCAGGCACTTCCACGACTTGGTGCTTCGCAACAAGAGCGTTGCGAATGCGTGTAAGCATATCAGCGATAGGATCCGTCATGTTTCGTCCCTCCTTCTTACCAGCTTGCTTTGCGTACGCCGGGGATCTCGCCCTTGTACGCAAGCTCTCTAAAGCAGATGCGGCAAATGCCATATTTTCTAAGTACCGAGTGCGGGCGGCCGCACAGGCGGCAGCGCGTGTATGCACGGGTGCTGAACTTAGGCGTTTTCTGCTGCTTATTGATCATGCTCTTCTTTGCCACTTTATATCCTCCTCACTTAGCCCTGTACGTAAGGCATGCCCATGAAAGTGAGGAGTGCTTTTGCTTCCTCGTCCGTCTTGGCAGTCGTTACGAACACGATGTCCATGCCGCGTACTTTATCCACGTCATCATAGTTGATTTCGGGGAAGATGAGCTGTTCCTTGAGGCCCATGGCGTAGTTGCCACGTCCATCAAAGCTCTTCACAGGCACGCCTCTAAAGTCTCTAACGCGCGGAAGCACGATATTTAGAAGCTTATCCGCGAAGTAGTACATGCGATCGCCGCGAAGAGTAACCTTCGCACCGATGTTCATGCCTTCACGCACCTTAAAGTTTGCAACGGACTTCTTTGCCTTGGTGATGATCGCCTTTTGGCCGGTGATGATTGAAAGCTCATCAGCTGCCTTTTCGATGCCCTTGGCATTGTCCTTCTCCGCACCGAGACCCATGTTCAACACGATCTTCTCGAGACGGGGAATTTCGTTTACGTTTTTATAGCCGAACTTCTCCTGCATCGCAGGAGCGACCTCCGCCTTATACTTTTCCTTTAAGCGCGGAGCACCGGAGAAGGCCTGCATTTCTTCTTGGTTAGTTTTCTTTGCCATATGTAGCGTCCTCCTTTCCGGTTAGTCGATGTTCTTGTTGCACTTTTTGCAAGCGCGAACTTTCTTGTTGTTCTTATCATAGGCGTGTGCAACGCGGGTTGCCTTATCGCAGTGGGGGCAAACGAGCATCACGTTTGATACGTGGATCGTGCCTTCCTGCGTAATACGTCCGCCGGGCTCACCCTGGCGGCGGGGCTTCCTGTGACGTGTAATCATAGCCACGTTTTGCACAATTACGCGCTCCTTCTCGGGAAGGGCGCCCTTGTCCTTGCCGGTGATGACGAGGACGGTATCGTCTTTTTTGACGTTCAGCTTATTCATCTAAAGCTTCCTCCTTACAGCACTTCCGGCGCGAGGGACACGATCTTCATGTAGTCGCGCTCACGAAGCTCGCGTGCAACTGGCCCGAAGATACGGGTGCCGCGCGGCTGCTTCGCATCATTTATGATGACGGCCGCATTGTCATCGAAGCGAATGTAGCTACCATCGGGGCGCTGTGTGCCGCTTACTGTGCGAACTACAACTGCCTTAACTACGTCCTTCTTCTTAACTGCGCCGCCGGGGGATGCGGACTTGACCGATGCTACGATAACATCGCCAATGCTTGCACTGCGACGGAAAGAACCGCCCAGCACGCGGATGCACATAATTTCCTTTGCACCGCTGTTATCCGCGACCTTTAACCTGGTCTGTGGTTGAATCATGGTAAATATCCTCCTCGTTCATGCTCGCGCATTGCCTCATTTTTGAGGTTACGCGATGCTTAAAGCCTTGTTTAACGTTCTTACTTGGCCTTCTCGATAATTTCCACAAGGCGCCAGCGCTTATCCTTGGATATCGGCCTTGTTTCCATGATGCGTACGGTATCGCCGATGCCGCAAGCATTCGCTTCGTCATGCACCTTAAACTTACGCGTACGGTTCACCATTTTGCCGTAGAGGGGATGGCGCACTTTCGTCTTAATCGCAACGACGATTGTCTTATCCATCTTATCGCTCACGACCATGCCCGTGCGGGACTTACGGTAACCTCTCATGATGGTTTCCATTGTTTAGCTCCTCCTTCCTCACTCGGCGATTGCCTTGATCTCGCGCTCACGGATGAGCGTCTTGACCCTTGCAATGTCCTTTTTGCACTCGCCAATCCGGTTAGGATTGCTCAGCTGACCGACGGCGAGTTGGAAACGGAGGTTAAAAAGCTCTGTTTTGAGCTCCTTCTCCTTAGTGACGAGCTCTTGGGCTGTCATTTCACGGATCTTACTCGCTTTCATCGCTTCCACCTACTTCCTGCGGGATTTCCTTCTTTGCTATTTTGCACTTGAGCGGCAATTTGTGCATTGCAAGGCGAAGTGCCTAACGTGCCGTTTCTGCTGCCACGCCTGCGATTTCAAACATCACACGGCCGGGCTTAACAACTGCTACCCAGTACTCGGGTGAACCCTTACCGCTACCCATGCGGGTTTCGGCGGGCTTTTCTGTTACGGGCTTATCGGGGAAGATCTTAATCCATACCTTACCACCGCGCTTGATGTAACGCGTCATCGCGATACGAGCAGCTTCGATCTGGTTGCTGGTTACCCATGCGGGCTCAGCAGCTACGAGGCCGAATTCGCCATATGTGATCTCAGCGCCGCGGATAGCTTTACCCTTCATGCGGCCGCGAAATACGCGCCTTCTCTTAACTCTTTTGGGCATCAACATGGTTTATCTGCCTCCTTCCATGCGACGATATGTGCCGAGCACCTCGCCCTTATAAATCCACACTTTAATACCGATGCGACCGTATGTGGTGTGCGCTTCGGCAAAACCGTAGTCGATATCCGCACGCATGGTCTGAAGCGGGATTGATCCATCATGATAACCTTCGCTACGTGCGATTTCTGCACCGCCCAAGCGTCCTGCACAAAGGAGCTTAATGCCCTTGGCGCCGGCTTTCATGGAGCGGCCCATGGCCTGCTTCATGGCTCTACGAAACGAAATGCGCTTTTCAAGCTGTGCCGCGATGTTCTCGGCTACGAGCTGAGCGTCGGTATCTACGTTGCGAACTTCCATTATGTTCACGTTAACTGCTTTACCCACGAGCTTGGAGATGTCAGCGCGAATTGCTTCAACGCCTGCACCACCCTTACCGATGAGCATGCCCGGGCTACCGGTGAAGATGTTCACCGTAACCTTGTTAGCTGCGCGCTCAATCTCAATGCGAGAAATGCGCGATGCAAAGTACTTCTTCTTCACGAAATCGCGAATACCCTTATCCTCTACGAGGAAATCGGCGAAGTCTCTTTTGGAGGCATACCAGCGGGTGTTCCAATCCCTGATAACGCCTACGCGAAAACCGTTTGGATTAACCTTTTGACCCATTGTCCTTACTCCCTCCTTACTTCGCCTGATCTAAAATGATCGAGATGTGGCTCGTGCGCTTTCTGATGCGAGTTGCACGGCCCTGTGCTCTGGGGCGGTAACGACGAAGTGTCGGCCCCTGGTTTGCATATACCTCAGCTACGAAAAGCGTATCGCGGCTCATATCGAGGTTGTTTTCCGCATTCGCTATAGCGGAGTTGAGGAGCTTCAATACAGGCTCCGTTGCCGCCTTGGGCGTATACATCAATATCGCTTGCGCTTCAGCCACGGACTTGCCGCGGATTAGGTCGATAACGACCTTTACCTTGCGCGAGGAGATTCGTATATAGCGGGCGATCGCATGGGGGCGCTTATCCGCATTCTCGCGGCGCTGTGCGCTCTTTTCTCTGGATCTTGTTGCCATTTCTTGTTACTCTCCCTTCTTAGCGTCCGCCGGAGGATTTCTCGCTGCCTTTATGGCCGCGGAACGTCCTTGTCGGGGCGAATTCGCCGAGCTTGTGCCCTACCATTTCCTCCGTCACATATACGGGGACATGCTTACGGCCATCATGCACTGCAATTGTATGGCCGACGAAGTCCGGGAATATGGTAGAAGCGCGGGACCAAGTCTTAACGACGGTCTTTTTGCCGCTTTCATTCATGTCACTCACCCTGTTGTACAGGCGATCACAGACAAAGGGGCCTTTTTTAATGGACCTACTCATTAACCGTACTCCTTCCTACTCACTTACCGTCCCTGCGACGGACGATGAACTTATCGTTAACGTTCTTCTTCTTACGCGTCTTGTAACCAAGAGCGGGCTTGCCCCACGGTGTAACCGGGCCGGGACGTCCGATGGGGCTCTTGCCCTCACCGCCGCCGTGCGGATGGTCACACGGGTTCATGACGCTACCGCGAACGGTGGGTCTGAAACCTTTGTGGCGAACGCGGCCGGCTTTACCCATCTTGATGTTCTCATGATCGGTGTTACCGACCTGACCGATGGTGGCCTTTGCGTTCATGGGGATCAAGCGAACTTCGCCGGAGGGCAAACGCACCTGTGCGTACTTGCCTTCCTTAGCCATGAGCTGTGCCGCATTACCTGCGGAGCGAACGAGCTGTGCGCCTTTGCCGGGCTTAAGCTCGATGCAATGGATCATGGTACCTACGGGAATGTGCTGGATCATAAGCGCGTTGCCGGGCTTGATGTCAGCGCCTTCGCCGGAGATGATCGGGTCGCCCACTTTGATGCCGACGGGAGCGATGATGTAACGCTTTTCGCCGTCTACATAGTGGAGAAGTGCGATGTTAGCACTACGGTTCGGATCATACTCGATGGTAGCAACCTTCGCGGGGATACCGTCCTTGTTGCGCTTGAAGTCGATGATGCGATACTTACGCTTTGCTCCGCCGCCACGATGGCGAACGGTGATACGGCCGTGGTTGTTACGGCCGCCCGAGTGACGCAGGTCCTCGAGCAAAGATCTTTCCGGCTTCGTGCATGTGATTTCCTCAAAAGCGGAAACCGTCATGAAACGTTGGCCGGGCGTGTTGGGTTTGAGTTTACGAATAGCCATGTTCGTATATCCTCCTTACTGGGTCATGCTGTCGAAGAATTCAATACCCTTGGAATCCTTCTTCAGCTTCACATAAGCCTTTTTCGTGGCCGCGCGGCGACCCTGATGGAGACCTTGGCGTTTCATCTTGCCCATTTTGTTCACAGTGTGAACATTCTCCACCTTTACGCCAAAGATTGTTTCCACCGCTTGGCGGATCTCTGTCTTGTTCGCGTTTTTATCCACGATGAACGTGTAGGTCTTAGCCGGGATGTAATCGTAGCTCTTTTCGGTGAGCACCGGCTTAATGATTATATCGTGCGGATGCTTCATCTGTCATACACCTCCTCGACCATTTTGAGGCTCTCCTTCGTGAGGATGAGCTTTTCGTATTTGAGTATCTCGTACACGTTGAGTGTTCCGACCTGTGTGGTCTTTGCACCTTCGATGTTACGAGCTGCGCGCTCAACGTTTTCTTGTCCCAAGGGGAGAACGACGAGGGCTTTCTTTGCATCGAGTGCGGAAAGTACCTGTACCATTTCCTTGGTCTTGGGAGCGGTGAGCTCGATTGCGTCTACCACGATGATCTCGTTTTCGAGAGCCTTCGCGGAGAGGGCGGAGCGCATAGCAACGCGCTTAACCTTCTTGTTTACGCTCTTGGTGTAATCACGCGGCTTGGGTGCGAACACCACGCCACCGTGACGCCACTGGGGAGAGCGGATGGAACCCTGGCGGGCTCTACCTGTGCCCTTTTGTCTCCAGGGCTTAATACCGCCGCCGCGCACTTCGCTTCTTGTAAGTGCACTCTGCGTGCCCTGACGCTGGTTAGCGAGGTACGCAGTTACGACTTGATGCAACACGGACTTGTTAACTTCCGCGCCGAAGAGCGTTTCGCTCAGCTCGATATCGCCGATCGTAGCGCCCTTGCTATCATACAATGCAACCTTAGGCATGTGTAGCTTCCTCCTTCTTTCTTACTTCTTCACGCTGCTCTTAACTACGACCATACCGCCCTTTGAGCCGGGAACGGCACCCTTGATGAGCAAGAGGTTTCTTTCGGCGTCAACGCGTACGATCTCGAGGTTCTGTACGGTGACGTTCTCGTCGCCCATGTGTCCGGGAAGTTTCTTGGTCTTAAATACGCGCGAAGGATCGGAGCAGGCGCTCATGGAACCCGGCGTTCTGTAAGAGTGAGAACCGTGTGTCTTGCGGCCGCGCGACTGATTGTGGCGCTTAATGGAACCCGCAAAACCTTTACCTTTGGATCTGCCCGAAACGTCTACATGGTCGCCCGCTTCAAACATATCAGCGGTGATAACCTGTCCCACTTCATAGGAAGCGGCATCGTCGAGCTTGAGTTCTTTGAGGTAACGGCAAACTTTGATACCGGCTTTTTCGAAGTGACCCTTACGGGGCTTGTTTGCGAGCTTCTCACGAATCTCGGCGAAGCCAACCTGCAGAGCACTGTAACCGTCGCGTTCCTCTGTCTTCTTCTGTACAACTGGGCAAGGACCGGCTTCCACGACTGTCACAGGGATCATGGTACCGTCAGTTAAGAACAGCTGCGTCATACCGACCTTTTTGCCTACTATGGCTTTCTTCATGTATCTACACCTCCATTAAAGCTTGATCTCGATGTCCACGCCGGCAGGAAGATCCAGCTTCATGAGGGCATCCACTGTCTTTGCGGAGGGCTGGAGGATATCCACCAGTCTCTTGTGAATGCGCATTTCGAACTGCTCGCGCGAATCCTTGTACTTATGAGGTGAACGAAGGATTGTTACGATTTCCTTTTCCGTGGGCAGGGGGATGGGGCCTGATACTCGGGCTCCCGTTCTCTTGGCAGTATCTACGATCTTTTCGGCGCTCTGGTCGATCAGATTGTGTTCATATGCCTTAAGCTTGATACGAATCTTTTGGTTTGCCATGTTATTGTAGCTCCTCCTTTTTTCGTTGGGCTGTACACTCACCCGTGTGTTCCCTTTTCATTTTTTTACACAGTGATTTCCACTGCTTCAACCGATAAGGACTGCACGGAGCGTTGCCATCACCCGATTGTGGGAATTTGGTCTGCAGAAATTTTCCGGTGGCACCCGGTAACCTCCCGCTTCATCCCGTTTTTTGCTTTGTAGCGGACATACTTCCCCTACACAGCTTTTATATTCTACTTCATAGTAGAGAAATTTGCAAGGGAAAAACAAAAATTTTTAATATATTATTCTCGGATTGGCGATTCTGCGTTCATGGTGTTTTTTTCTTCCTTATTATATGAATGCAAAGCGCATATATCGCATATGCATAATATAAATCGCCATGTCAACATCCGAAAAATGAATACATGAGCCCTGCCGGCACATAGGACGCAAACTTGTGCATGGGTTTTCTCTCTGCTCATTTGCTTTTTATTACACATCTGGGTATAAAAAGCACACATAGGGCAATACTCACTACACAAAACACCATTATGAGGGAGATGAAACAATGACTATGATCGCAACCAAGAACCACATCGGCTGGCAAGCTGACGAGGATGCTCTCCTTTTCGAGGAAGTGAAGCGTGCACGCGAGGGCAATCAGTCTCTAAAAGCTGTTTTCGAGCGTGTAAGTATAATTACGGGACGTAAGCCCAATTCCATACGCAACTATTATTACGCACGCATAAAAGAGATCGACGGGGGGCTTGGCGCGGATCTTCACAACCCGGCCTTTATCCCCTTCACCGATGATGAGATAGTTGATTTGCTAAGAACAGTGCTATCCGCACAGGCGAAGGGGCAAAGCGTGCGTGCGTGCACACTCGACATGGGCGATGGCGATAATCGCGCGATGCTCCGCTATCAAAACAAATACCGTTCCCTAATAAAGAGCAACGAACAGTTAGTAAGAAGCGTGATGGAAGACATGCAAAACGAAGGCCTCCCCACATTTGATCCTTATGCAGATGTCGGCAAGCGCAAGCTTGGCCGCCCGAGAAGGCGCACGGGCAATCTCATCGATGTTGTGGGCAATGTGCTAACAGAGCTTGACCGCGTAGAAGGCCTTGACGTATCCGCGCTGTTCGAAAGCTTGGGCACACTTGCCATTGCTGCAACACGCGGTAGCAGCGAACCCATCGCTTGCCATGATGATGACGATGACGTACAATCCTACAGGCAAAGAAACATCGAACTTAGTGAACGGATTAAATCGCAAGAGCGCGAGTTGAACGCTCAGCGCGACCGATTTGCAACGCTACTATCGTACTTTAGGCAGCTTATGCAGATAAATCGCGAGTTCCTCGGGATGACATCGGTTGTGAAGGTATCAAACCTATCGACTTACATCCGAGCGTTGGCCGAAAACATGGAAAACTGTGAGCAGTTGGATAGCGTGTACAACATCTAAATAAACTCTACAAGTATCAAAAAAGTGTTCTTCGAACACTTTTTTGAGTTTTCCGTTCAAATTATAAAGTCGAGCTATCCGTCGCGGCCACGAGTTGAAACGCGTGTCCACACCATCTAATGCTTAATCCTGCCGCCATGTTTGCGTTTAAGCACATTCGCAAGGTCGACCGCCATTTGGGAAATTTCCTTTTCGCTTTGCCCTTCGAGCATGATGCGTATGAGCGGTTCCGTGCCCGATGCACGAATCAACACGCGCCCTTTACCTTGTAGTTTATCCTCGATGTTCTTCGAAGCGGCGATAAGTTCTTCATCATTTAGCGCATCGTTCTTTTTCGCTTCATCGACTATAACATTAACGAGCACTTGCGGATAAATCGGGATGTCGTACGAGAGTTTGCTCATGCGCTTACCGCTCTTCATCAGCACATTCAAAAGTGCAACGGCGCTCAAAAGTCCGTCACCCGTCGTGTGATGGTCGAGTAAAATTACATGCCCGGATTGTTCGCCGCCCAAGTTGTAGCCCTTTTCGAGCATCCTTTCAAGCACGTATCTATCGCCCACCGCCGTTTCCTCGATGCTGATGCCTGCATCCTTCATGCGGTTTTTCAAGCCGAGATTGCTCATCACCGTGATGACGAGTGTGTCATCCTTGAGCTTCTTCTCTTCCTTCATGGCGAGCGCGAGTATGCCCAGTATGCGATCGCCGTCCACGAGTGCGCCGCGTTCATCTATGGCGATAAGCCTATCCGCGTCACCGTCGAAAGCGAGGCCGATGTCCGCTCCCAATTCGCACACGCGCCTTTGAAGCGATTCGGGATAGGTAGAACCGCATTTTTCGTTGATGTTATACCCGTCGGGCTCATCGCCAAACGAATGCACCTTTGCGCCGAGCGCGGTGAACAAGTCCTTCGCAATGTACGAGCTTGCACCATTCGCACAATCGAGCGCGATGCTCATCCCACTAAGCGATACCGCCGCCGCTTCCTTTAAGAAGTCCATGTACTCCTCGGTTGCGCGTGGCATATGCATTAGCCTACCCACATCGCCGCCTGTGGGCCTAGCGAGTGTCTCCTCGCCATTCACTATGGCCTCGATGCGGTCCTCAACTTCATCCGAAAGTTTATACCCCTCGGAATCAAACCACTTTATTCCATTGTACTCCATCGAGTTGTGTGACGCGGATATCATCACAGCCGCATCAGCCTTGTACAGCCGCGTAAGATACGCAACACCCGGCGTGGGTATTACGCCGAGCAAAAGCGCATCGCCGCTCATCGAGCATATCCCTGCCACGAGTGCGGCCGAAAGCATGTCGCAGGACTTACGCGTATCCGCACCTACGAGTATTCTTGGCGCGCGCACCTCGCTCGTTAGCACTGCCGTTCCGGCCATACCTATAGCTAACGCCAGCTCGCATGTAAGTTTTTCATTTGCAATTCCTCGCACGCCGTCCGTGCCGAAGAGTCTCGCCATTTTTTGACCCTCTTTTCCGTTTTTTTACATACTAAACCAATATACAGTAAATCAACATATTATCTAGGTTTTTAACGAAAAAACCTAGATATTTTGGGCATTATTCGCTCAAATGTTCAAGCGCCATCGTTGCAGCGATAGCACCATCAGCCGCCGCGGTGATCACTTGGCGAAGGAGGGTATTTCTCGCATCTCCTGCCGCAAAAACGCCCTTTTTCGATGTTCTCATCGCATTGTCTACGACGATATAGCCGCCCTCATTGCAATCCACATGTTCCTTAACAAGATCGGTTTGCGGTATTATTCCAACCGCCACGAACAACCCATCGATGTCGATGTTGCGCTCCTCGCCCGTCTTTGCATTCTTAACCGAAAGGCCGCGAACCGCATCATCGCCGAGTATGGCGGCAGGGATGCTATCGAGCACAAGCTCGATGTTTTCGAGTTCTTTCACGGTGTTTTGGAGTGCAACCGTGCCGCGGAAAGCATCGCGCCGATGCACAAGATACACCTTGTTCGCGAACCTTGCAAGGTAAATCGCGTCGGACAATGCGGTGTCACCGCCGCCGACAACCGCAACATCCTTCCCTTTGAAGAATGCCCCATCGCAATGCGCGCAATAGCTAACGCCACGCCCCGTGAGCTTCTCTTCATTTGCAAGTCCGAGTTTTCTCGGCGTAGCACCGAGCGCAATTATCACGGACTTAGCCTCTACATCGCCGCCGGTAGTGGTGAGAGTGTTGTTTCCATCATCGAAGGATACGCTTGTCACCTCGTCGTACTTGGTTACGGCACCGAAGCGTTCTGCCTGCTCATGCATAGCCGTGGTTAGTGCGCTACCCTCTATACCATCACGAAAGCCCGGATAATTCTCGATTTGGCCCGTGAGCGCCGCCTGGCCGCCGGGGAACATCCTCTCGAATAGCACAACATCAGCCCCACCTCTCGCGCAATAAAGCGCCGCAGATAATCCGGCGGGTCCGCCGCCGATAATAGCAATGTCTATTTTCATGATATGCCTCCCTTTCTTTAGGATATACTACTATCCCTTCATCTGTGCGATGAAATCCTTCGGATTTTGTGCGTTAAACACCGCACTTCCGGCAACGAGTGTGTTTGCGCCCGCTTTAGCAACAATCTTCGCTGTTTCGAGGTTTATTCCGCCGTCCACTTCGATCAGCAAATCAGGATTATTCTCCTTCGCCCAAGATGCAAGCGCCTCAATCTTCGGCACAACCTCAGGTATGAACTTTTGGCCGCCGAAACCGGGGTTAACGCTCATGAACAGCACCATGTCGCATAGATGCAATATCGGTTCAACCGCACAAAGCGGCGTTCCCGGGTTTAATACTATGCCCGGTTTAACGCCCAAATCTTTTATCGCGGACAGTGCGCGGTGCGTGTGCCTTTCAGCCTCAACATGTATGGTGATAAAGTTTGCACCTGCTTTTGCAAATGCATCGATATGTGCCGTGGGGTTCTCTATCATCAAATGCACATCAAATGGCAATTTCGTGTATGGGCGAATCGCCTCAACCATAGCATGGCCAAAGGAAATGTTGGGAACAAAACTGCCGTCCATTATATCGATGTGCACGATATCCGCGCCCCATCCCTCCAACTTTTCAACATCTCTACCCATATTCGCAAAGTCTGCCGCGAGTATCGAAGGTGCAACTTTAATCATAGCGTCGTCTCCTCATTTCTTCAATTTGTTCAATTAGTGTGATATATCTTTCATATCGCCCCTTAGCGATAAGTTTATCTTCAAGCCGCGCCTTAACTGCACAATCGGGTTCGCTCATGTGCCTACACTTTGCGAATCTACACTCACGCGGCGCATTATCAAACTCGGGATATGTTTTGTCTATCTCCTCTTGCAATGGTGGAGGATTGGGAAATTCAAGAAGGGAGAATCCCGGCGTATCGAGCACCGCGCCGTCTCCGTAGCGCCAAAGCTCTGCATGGCGTGTGGTGTGCTTTCCGCGTTCTGTCTTTTTCGCAAGTCCGCCCGTTTGCAAGTTCAAATCAGGGATCAGCGTATTGAGAAGCGAACTTTTGCCCACCGCACTTTGCCCTGCAAAGCATGAAACCGAGTTTTTCTCCTTCAAGATGGTTTCAAGTTCATCCATGCCTTCACCCGTAAGCGCCGACACGGTCAATAGCTTAAACGCGCGTGCATATTCATCGCGCAAGGATGCCGCCGCCTGCTGTTCAAGTAGGTCGCATTTGTTTATCACTATTATCGGTTCGATATCCTTAAGCGCCGCCATGATGAGAAGCTTGTCAAGAAGCAACAAATCAGGCTTGGGGCTTGCGGCAAACACGAGTATGAGCTTAGTGATGTTCGACACCGCAGGGCGTATCAATTCGTTGCGGCGCTTTAGTATCTCAACGATATAAGCTTCACTGTCCTTTTGCGGCTCAACCTTAACAAAGTCACCGCAAAGCGGCGATATTCCGTCCTTACGAAAGCGTCCTCTTGCCTTTGCGGTAAGAAGATCGCCCTCCTGCGTCAATATGGTGTAGAAACCGCCCACACCTTTTAATATTTGCCCCTGCACTACTTCTTCACTCTTCACTCGCCACCAATTCCTGTTGCTGTTCTTTCACGGAGAATACGAACTTCGTTGTCCTTATCTTTTCCCCGTTTACATATAGTATTACATCTCGCTCGCCGCCCTCCGGGCAAGTTCCCGAGAAGGAAATAACCTGATCTTCCCCTTCATCCATGGTTCGAATAAAAATTTGATGCTCGTATGGAACCTCGGTGTCAGTCGCCGGGGAAGTGATGCGAACCGTGCTATCATCCTCGGCAATATCCACGGTGAAGGCAATCTCCGCTTCATACGGCGGTGCGGTATCGGGCTGGGCTGTTATATTCATCACATCGGTGGACAGTATCCGCTCATCAGGCGCAGGATACTGCCAGTACACCATGTTTGGCACGGCATCTGCCATCAGCGCCTCTTCATATGATACGATAAGGTTCGAAAAACCTCGCCCGTCGAGAAGTTCCAGCGCCTCGGGTAAAAGCAAGTTCGTTACATTCGGCACGTCGATGCTCTTGCTCGGTTCGCCGCTTATAAACACGCGCACGGTATCCCCTTCAAATAACATAGTACCCGCTTCCGGGTCCTGTTGAAACACGGTGCCTACGGGTTCTTCGCAAACTCTATACTCGGGCTCGGCCATGGTAAGGCCGGCTTCTATTATCTCCGTTTGAGCTTCCTGCAATGTAAGGCCGTAAAGTTGCGGCACTTCGGGCATGTACGCGCCTTCGCTTACGATTACCTGTATGATGCTGCCCTGTTCATATTCCGTGCTCGCATCAGGCGTTTGGTCTAGCACGATTCCCGGCCCATAAGCATCCGAATGCGCCTCGCCCCCAACCTCTATGGTATACCCTCGCAATTCGGCAAGGCTTTGCGCTTCCTCGTAAGTTTTCCCCTCCAAGGTTGGCACAAGTTCGGTTGATGCCTTTTCTTCAGGGCTTAGATATGCCTGCCCCATCAAAAATAGGATGAAGAACATGCCCATCATAAGCAGTGTAAGTATCCCCATCCTCCATGATGTTGATGCTTTTATGCCCTTCTTTCTCTTTGCGCTTCTTTGGCGCGGTTCTTCATCGTAAAGATGGACGAAGTCTCCATCGGGTTCTCTCAAAGAGCGAAGCAAATCCACACGCATCGATTTTGCGCTGTGGTATCTTTTTGATGGATCTTTGCGCGTCGCCTTCAATATTACATCATTGAGCGCACGGCGAATGCGTGGATTCTTCGATGACGGCGGCGGCACAGCCCCTTGAAGATGCATCAGCGCGATTGCCACGGGCGTTTCCCCCGTGAAAGGCAATTCGCCCGTTGCCATCTCATACAATGCTATGCCCATGGAATAGATATCGCTTTCAACCGTAACGGGCACACCCTTCGCCTGCTCGGGAGAAAGATAATGCACCGAACCAAGAACATTGGTGCCTGCATATGTCATCGTGTTGGAAGATACATCCCTTGCAATGCCAAAGTCTGTAAGTTTAGCCTTGCTCCTCGGTGTGACTATTACATTTTGCGGCTTGACATCCCTGTGGATTATGCCGCGCGAATGTGCATGCGAAAGCGCTTCGAGAAGTTGCGCACCGAGCTGCACGGTTCTTTGTGGGGAGAATGCGCCCTTTTCGCGCATTATTTCCTTGATGGTCTTGCCTGCTACATATTCAAACACGATGTAGGGTCTACCGTCCCACTCACCTACATCATACGAACGAACTATATTATCATGCGAAAGTCCAATTACGGATTTCGCCTCCTGTTCAAATCTCCTTATAAAGGCATCATCGCCGAGGAATTCATCCTTAAGCATCTTCAATGCAAAGGTGCGGTGTGCACCCGTCACCTGCGTAACGCGGTAAACATTTGCCATTCCGCCCGTGCCTATTTGCTCAACTATTCTATATTTTCCGCCCACTATGGCGCCAATCATTCTTCGCCACCCCCCTCTTCGAAGTAGCATAAAACTGCCGTAACATTATCGCGCGAACCACAAAGAAGCGCGGTATCTACAAGCTCATCACAGCGGCTTTGGAGTGTGGTTTCCTTGTTTAGTATTAGTGCCATTACATCATCATCGAGCGTACCGTGCAGCCCGTCCGAGCAAAGAAGTAGCATATGCCCGGGTTCCCACACGCGATAGAACATATCTATCTCCTCATACGCGCTCGTGCCGAGTGCGCGAGTGATGATATTTCTTTGCGGATGATACGCCGCCTCCTCCTTAGTGATTTCGCCTTGGGCTACAAGCACGGCGATGAGGCTGTGATCCACCGTCACTTGTGTAAGTGTATGCCCATCAAAATGATATAGTCTACTATCGCCCACATTCGCGACGACATATTTCCCATTTTCAAGAAGCACCGCGAGCGTTATCGTAGTACCCATGCCGCGGTAGCCTTCCTCTGTTTGCGATTTTGTGTATATGATATGGTTAACGCGCTCTATAGCCTCGTGCACATCTCCGCCTGCATCGCGCGATGGGCTTGTCCTGCTTAATAGGTTGGAAATCCCCGTAACGGCCATCGTGCTTGCCTGTTTGCCGGCAACATGGCCGCCCATCCCGTCCGCAACGATTAAAACGGGTGTTTTGTCGGACGCATCGGGGACATACAGCGCATCCTCATTATGTACTCGTTTGCCCGTCTCTGTGCGATATACGGTTTGAATCATGGCTTGTCCTCCCCTTTCGATATTTCTTCCTTTGCGCCAAAACGCATTATTATGTCCTTTTCCTCGAGTATGAGATCGCGGTGAAAGCATCTCACCTTCTCGCGCTTCTTATAGCGCGCGGCCGCTTCTTCCGCTACGGCTACCGAGCGGTGCCGCCCTCCCGTACATCCAAACGCAACCTGCAAGCGCTGTTTTCCCTGTATCCTATACCCGTCTAAGGTGCTGTTGATAATCGTTTCGCATGCTTGAAGATATGCGCCGAGCGATGCATCCTCAAAAACGAAATCGCGCACCTTATCATCAAGGCCGCTTTTTTCTCGCAAGTCCTTCTCGTAAAACGGATTGGGGAGGAAGCGCAAATCGAACACCAAGTCCGCGTCGATCGGCATCCCTCGCTTGAAGCCGAAACTCATGAACTGCAAAAGGGTTGTATTTGTATCGTCAAAACCGAGGGCGGCATACAATTGCTCGTACAAATTCCACGGTTTGAGCATTGTGGTGTCTATCACATGATTTGCCCTGAATCTTAGCGATGCGAGCATGTCCTTCTCGCGCCTCACGGCTTCCTGCACAAATCCATCCACGGCAAGCGGATGGCGGCGGCGAGTTTCATTGTATCTTCTAACTATCACATCCTCGCGGCAATCGAGGAATATTATTTTCGTTTTAACAAAGGTGCTCTCAAGAAAATCAAGCACTCCGGTGAAGTCGCTCTTTAATATGTTCTCGCGGCTGTCAAGGCTGATGGCCGCGCGCTTCACAGGCGGATTAGCCGATGAGCACAGCTTAACAAACGACGCAAGCAAGGCCGAAGGCAGATTATCCGTGCAATAGTAGCCCATGTCCTCCAAGCGATGCAAGCATAACGACTTGCCCGCCCCCGAAAGCCCCGTCACTATCAAAAGCTCCATGCGCCTTCCCCCTTTGCTATTTTTCCTCAAAACCCAAGGTTCTTACCTCAGCCTCGAGCATTACGCCGAAATCAGCATACACCTTATCTTGAACATGGTTCATAAGCTTTAGTATGTCCTCGGCGGTAGCTCCGCCCGTATTCACTATGAACCCTGCGTGCTTGTCGCTTACCGTTGCACCGCCGATGCGATAGCCCTTTAAGCCGGATTGCTCTATCAATGCGCCGGCAAAATGCCCTTCGGGGCGCTTAAATGTACTGCCTGCGCTCGGGTAATTTAGCGGCTGTTTCTCGCGCCTTAGTCGCATGCATTCTTCCATGCGCGCCTTGGCCGTCCCGTCATCCTCGGTGAGTTTAAATGTGGCGGATAGAACAATCGCATTCGGTGCGTGGAAGCGGCTGTATCGATAGCCCATGTCGCCATCCTTCACGGGGAGGGTTTTCACTTCCCCGTCCTCAACTATGGTAACGCTCTTTATTACATCCTTCATCTCGCCGCCATATGCGCCTGCGTTCATGGCAACTGCGCCGCCGATAGTTCCCGGTATCCCCACCGCCCACGCAAGCGAGCCAAAACCTTCATCTATCGTGCGCGATGCAAATACGCTAAGCATGTGCCCTGCGCCTACGCTATATGTATCCTCATCGGTTTTACGTATTTCATTGAGTCCGCTTTTAATCTGCACTGCCGCGCCGCGAAACCCATCATCGCTTACAAGTAGGTTCGCACCGCCGCCGAAAATGAAGCAGGGTATGTTTTCTTCCTTGCATCCTTGCGTGATTCGTATTACATCATCATCGTTTCGTGGCATGAAAAAAACATCGGCTTTCCCACCCACCCTGAACGTGGTGTGCTCCTTCATGGGCACATCCATCAACATGGGTATGCCATCGCAAATGGAATGTAGCTTAGAATAATCGCGCATATTCCTCCTTCAACGAGTATACAGTCAATCTTTGTGCATACATAAATACATTATACAGCAATTTTCGGTTTTTTGCAATGCGTTGATCTGCTGTTGACGCATAATCCGTGTATTTTATTATATTGAGGATGAACATTTGTGATTACAGCATTCGTTTTTGAAGCACAAAAAAGGCCTTTAACTACCTTTTCAACCGCATTCACGATGTTTTCGTAGCCCGTACAGCGGCAAAGATGCCCCGATAGTTGCTTCCTGATCTCATCGCGTGTAAAGTCGTGGCCGCTTTCAAGTATTTCGGTTGCACTTAGTAGGAAGCCCGGCGTGCAAAATCCGCATTGCACCGCGCCCTCTTCGATGAAGGCCTCTTGGATGCGGCAAACTTCGCCGTCCTCGGATGCAAGCCCTTCAACCGTGCGAATATCCTTCCCATCTGCCCACACCGCAAGGTAGATGCATGCGTTGAATGTCTCACCGTCTATAAGCACGGTGCACGCGCCGCATTCGCCAACCTCACAGCCCTTCTTCACGCCCGTCAATCGATAGTCGTCATGGAGCATGTCGTAAAGGGAAGCACGAACATCGACATGTATTTCCTTCTTTTTACCGTTAATGGTACAGGTGACCAGTTTCTTCTCCATCAAATTTCACCTCCCGCCAATTCTATGGCCGTCTTAGCCGCTCGCATTGTAAGTTCTTCGATGAGCTGTAATCTAAGCTCCTTGCTCGCCCTCCAGCTCGTTCTCGGCTTCACTTCCATGAGCGCGACGCGCGCAACATCCGTGATGGTGGACTTTGCCACATCCTGCCCTGAAGCGGCCTTCTCAGCGAGGGAACAGCGCATCGGTACGGGGCCTGCAACGCCGAAAGCTACGCGTAGCCTTTCGATGGTTTTCTTATCGGGAGACAGGCGAACGTTCACACTGCAACCCGTCGTCGCGATATCCATGGCATTGCGCATGGCGTACTTGATGTAGTGGCCGAATGTATTTTCATACGAGCCGCGCCTTATGTAGATTGCGGTGATAAGCTCGCTCACATTCAAGTCCACCTTGCCGGGGCCTTTATAAAACTCTGCAATATGCACGGTGCGTATACCGTCCTTGCCTGTGATCTCGATTTCGGCATCAAGCGCAAAAAGCGTTGAAGCACTGTCCGCGCTGGTAACGCCATTGGCGACATTGCCGCCTATCGTGCCGATGTTTCGTATCTGCGGGCCGCCAACCTGATCCACCGCCTCGCCCAGCACGGGAATAAGCTCCTTGATGATGGGATTTCTCGTGATATGCGAGAAGCTCGTAAGCGGCAATATCTTTATCGAACCGTCCTCGGTTAAATGTATGCCGCGTAGCTCATCGAGCTTATAGATACTCACAAGCTCACAGCCTGCGAGCTTACCCTCGCGCATTTTGATTAGCACATCGCTTCCGCCTGCGATGATTACCGCTTCGGGATGTGCGCTTAAAAGCTCTACAGCGTTTTGTACGCTCGTGGCTTCGTATAATGATTTAATATCGTACATGCCTTCCTCCTACACTCCCCATTCTTCTTTCTTTACCGCATCCAAAAGCCCTTCTTCGCGGAAGGAGGCGATTAGCCTTTCCGGCGTGAGCGGAGCTTCGTTAAATGATACGCCCGTTGCGTTGAGCACTGCATTTCTCACCGCAGGTGCTACGGGTACTGCGGGCGGTTCGCCTAATGCCTTCGCGCCAAACGGATGCGTCGGCTCTGCATTTTCAACAAAGATCGCATGGAAGTCCGGCTGATCCATTATGGTCGGCAGCTTATAATCCAGCAAGTTGTCGTTGCGCATCGCGCCCGTTTTCTCGTCGAAGAGCATCTGCTCGGAAAGCGCATAACCAAGCGACATACTCATGCCGCCATGCACCTGCATTTCGGCGAGTTGTGGATTGATGAGCGTACCGCAATCATGCACGTTTACTACATCGTTAACTTTCACGCGCCCAAGCGGTATATCAACCTCGATATCAGCGAAACAGCAACCGAGCGACAACGCGTTGGAGTTACACTGTGTGGTATGCTCCGCGATTAGATGCTCTGCATTCGTCATGCTGTAAAGGGCTTCGGTCGCGACATCGCCTACTGTACCGAGTATTTTGTTTTTAGGTAGGAATACGATTTTACCGCCTTCGATGTTCAACTCGTCCGCGCTCTTCTCGTAAATACGCGCGGCTTGGTTTAGCACCTTTTCGCGCAAAATTTCGCCCGTGTCCTTGATGCCCATGCCGGCCACATATGTCTGGCGCGATGCATATGCGCTCGTGCCAAAGGGTGTTACATCCGTGTCCTGCGATGAAACGACGAACACATCATCAACATCTATGCCGAGGGTTTGTGCCGTCATCTGCGCAAAGGCAGTGTCCGCACCTTGGCCTATCTCGGTTTCGGGCAGTTGCACTTGCACCGAACCATCCTGGTTCATCACCATGCGGCATGTGGTTGCTTCGAGCGATATAGGCCATACGCCCGTGTTGTACCAGAACAGCGACATGCCGATGCCCTTCCTAACAGCGCCCGTCTGGTTCGCATATTCCTTTATCTTTTCATCGTATTTGATGTATTCCTTGCCTTTTTCTACGCATTGCATGAGCGAATCTTCAAAGGAGGTGAGTTTTGCAAAGCCATCGAAGAAGCCTTTGCGCATCATATTCTTTTCGCGCAATTCAAGGCTATTCATACCGAGACCTTTTGCGATATCCTCCACATGCGATTCAAGCGCAAATATCACCTGCGGCGTACCGTAGCCGCGCATCGCTCCGCCTACGGGGAGGTTTGTGAACACGGTTTTTGCTTCCGCTTTGATCGCAGGTGCATAGGGGTATAGCTGTTTGAATGCGGTAGTACCTTTCGCGGCGATGCTGTGCCCATGCGATGCATACGCGCCCTGGTTGCTTACACTTTCCATAGCGCGCGCAACGAAAGTTCCATCCTTGCGCACATAAGTCTCAAACTTAAAGGTGATTTGGTGGCGTGTGCGCGTTGAAACGAAGGTTTCCTCGCGAGAGAGCGCAAGCTTAACCGGACGGCCGCCGACCAAAGTTGTCAAATACGCGTTGAGCGGTTCATAGAGTGCATCCTGCTTGTTGCCGAAGCCACCACCCAAGCATGGTTTGATTATGCGCACGCGTCCCCACGGGATGCCGAGCGCCTGGCCGACAACGCGACGGATTATGTGCGGTATCTGCGTTGATGATACAACGACGATCTTACCCATATCCTCATATGCATAGCTCACAGGCGGTTCGATATGGCAATGCTGAACCATCGGGCTTACATATGTTCCTTCAAACTTGATAAGCCCTTCTTCCTTGATGGCCTCTTCATAATCTCCGATTTCATAAGCGTTTTTGCCAAGAACATTATCGGGGTATTTTTCGTGGATGGGTATTGCATTTTCTTTCATCGCGGCCTCGGGCGAGAGCAAAGGCTCGTATTCCTCATACTCCACCTTGATAGCCTTACATGCTTGGCTCGCTGCGACTTCATTCGTTGCGATTACCGCCGCGATATCGTCGCCATGATAGCGAACGCGTGCATTGAGAAGCAGGCGATCCATTACATCCTGATGCCCCACATCCGTGCTCCACGGGTGACCCGCCGTGGGGAATGGTATGTTCGGGACATCGAAGCAGGTGATAATCTTAACTACACCGTCAATCTTCTCGGCCTCGCTTATGTCCATCTTGGTCACGCGGCCATTTGCAATGCGCGAATGTAGAACCTTCGCAAAAAGCATGTCGCGCTCGAAGTAATCTTCCGTGTATCGCGCTCGGCCTGTGACCTTCTCATATGCATCCTTTCTTTGGATGCTCTTTCCTACTGCCATAGTTACCTCCTTATAAAAACACTTGTCTCGTTACATCAAACACACCTAAGTTCGTTAACCTTACGTGTGGAATTACGGGTAGAGCGAGGAATGATAGAAGCGTGAATGGGTCGCTTTCCAGCGATACGCCGAGCGTCTTAGCGGCGGCTTGCAGCTTTTCAAGCTCAACTTCAAGCTCGTCGGGAGAAAGGGTGGATAATAATCCCGCTATCGGGAAGGGTAGAATGGCGATAATTTCGCCCCCACCTGCAACGGCATATCCACCGCCGCATTTTTCTAGCGCATCAACGGCGATGTGCATGTCCCCATCATTATCGCCCGCAACGATGAGATTATGCGAATCATGCCCGACGGTTGATGCAATCGCGCCGCCTGTTATGCCTATGCCGCTCACAATCCCAAGCCCTACGCGGCCACTGGCATGGTGCCGCTCGAGCACCGCAAGTTTGTTTAGCCCAAGCGATGGTACAAACAAACCCTCCTCGGTTGACGGTACTTCGCGCATCTTCAAAAGCGTCAATAATTGATTTGGAACCGTCTCGATAACGGGGGTAAAGCCCTCCACCGCCAAGTTGAATGTGTTCTCGTCGCGCACTTTTAGGTGAACGCTGTTCGTAAGATCATACTTGGACGGCCGCACTTGTATGATTTCCCCTTTATATTGCTTGCCTGAAGTAAAAACATGTGTGGGAATGAAATCTCTTAGATCCTTAAACATCACCATGTCCGCTTTGTACCCCGGCGCGATTGCACCGGTGCGCGGCAGGCGATACAGCCGTGCCGTGTTGATTGTAGCCATGCATATGGCCGATATCGGGTCGATGCCGGCAGCCACAGCCTTCCTCAATATAAAATTGATATGGCCATGCTTGCGTGTATCCGCAAGATGCCTGTCATCGGTACATAGGCAAATGGACGATGTGGGCAAGTCCTCCCATGCGATTCGCCTGAATATCGCTTCTATCCCATGTGCCGCAGAGCCCATGCGCAACAACACATGCATGCCACCTCGAAGTTTCTCGAGCACCTCTTCGTAGTTGGCGCACTCATGGTCTGTATTTGGGCCGGCGGCAAGGTAGGCGTTTAGTATGTTTCCACTTACGAGCGGCGCATGCCCGTCGATGGGCGCATCGGCATAGGCGATTAGCTTGTCGATCATGCCATCTTC
Source organism: uncultured Oscillospiraceae bacterium (assembly GCA_964372005.1). Classification (GTDB taxonomy): domain Bacteria; phylum Bacillota; class Clostridia; order Christensenellales; family CAG-138; genus CAYPKG01. The sequence continues at coordinate 24,294 of CAYJPI010000002.1, forward strand.
GGCATTGGAGACGGACACATAGTCCATCACCTCACCAAGGCCTATTATGCGCGGATGGTTACGTAACGACTCAAGTTCACTCGCGCCGAGTATCGCGCCGCTGGTTTCAAAAGGCGTGGATGGCACACATGACGGTGCAACAACATACACGTTAAGCTCCATGTCCTCGGTCTGTTCGAGTAGGAAGTTTATCCCATCCATCCCCGATACATTGGCGAGCTCATGCGGATCGGCGATTACCGATGTCGTCCCCTTTTGAAGTAGCGCAGGCGCGAGCGAAGCGGGATGCGCCATCGTGCTTTCAACGTGCATGTGCGCATCGATAAGCCCGGGGCACAAGTACGCGCCGTTCGCATCCAGCTCATCTTTAGCACTGTAACTTCCGACACCTATTATA
>CAYJPI010000003.1:0-4896 GCA_964372005.1 uncultured Oscillospiraceae bacterium
GCGATCTCATCGAGAACCAATTTATGCTGATGCATGCATGGGGCAATGGCTCCGCTCTATCGTTCATCTTACTCGTGCTGGTGCTCATCAGCATGGCTATAATGAGGAAGGCCGAAAAAGCGGCCGGCCAAGATGACGGAGGTGCATCGACATGGTAAGGAAACTGCGCTCGTTCTTCAAAGGCACTTATTTGGGCTTGATGCTATTGTTCCTATATGCTCCGATTTTCGTGCTGATGGCATATGCCTTCAACGAAAGCCGCACCATGGGCAATTGGACGGGTTTCTCGCTAAAATGGTTTGGCGAACTCTTCCAAGATAATGCGATTATGGATGCACTCGTGGTAACGCTCACCGTCGCAACGCTGTCCGCCATCATTGCAACCGTTATAGGCACATTTGCCGCAATCGGCATGCATTCGATGAAAAAGGGGCGAAGGCGCGTAATCGAAAACATCAGCCAGCTCCCCGTTATGAACCCGGACCTCGTTACGGGCATATCACTGATGATGATATTTGCGTTTTTGGGCTTTAGTAGCGGCTACATGCGCCTACTCGTCGCGCATATAACATTCAACATCCCATATGTTATACTGTCCGTCATGCCTAAGCTTCGCCAAAGCTCCAACCAGCTCTACGAAGCGGCGATGGATTTGGGTTGCACGCCCATGACGGCACTGAGAAAGGTTGTTATACCCGACATAATGCCGGGCATCGTATCGGGCTTCATACTCGCATTCACTTTGTCGCTCGATGATTTCGTGGTAAGTTACTTCACCACCACGAATGTGCAAAACCTTTCGATATACATCTACGGCATCGCAAGAAGGGGCGTTAATCCCAAAATCAACGCACTGTCTACCTTGCTGTTCATCGCTGTTGTGTCGCTACTTCTCATAGTAAACCTACGGTCTATCCGCCAGGAGAAGGAGAACGAGATACAAAGGCGCAAGGTCGCTTTGAAGGGCGAATAGCGAAAAAACCCTGTGCGAAGTAATTTCGCGTTCAAGGTTTAAGATATTAATGAAGAAACAAAATCAAGGAGGAAATGAAGGAATGAAGAAAGTAATATCAATGATTGTGGCGGTGCTCATGCTTGCCGGTGTACTTGCGGGATGTTCCGCAGGCGAAGAACAGCAGGAGCTAAACATCCTCAACTGGGGCGATTACATCGACATGGACCTGCTCGACCGTTTTGAAGAGGAAACCGGCATCAAGGTTAACTACATGACGATGGCGAGCAATGAGGAAATGCTTGTGAAGATCGACTCCCCCGACTCGGTGTTTGACCTCGTTTTCCCCTCGGACTATCTCATCGAGAGGATGATCCGCGAGGAGCTCGTTCAGCCCATCAATTACGACAATATCCCCAATGTTGAGCATATCGACGAGAGGTTCATGAATCTTTCGTTCGATCCTGACAACACCTACTCCATCCCTTACATGTGGGGCACTTTGGGCATACTCTACAACACCACCAAGGTAACCGAGCCCGTTACGAGCTGGGATATCCTTTGGGATGATCAGTATGCAGGCGAGATTTTCATGTATGACAGCATCCGCGATTCCATGAGCGTTTCGCTAAAGCGCCTCGGCTATTCCCTAAACACCCCCACCGAAGCCGAAATAATCGAAGCGCGCGACCAGCTTATCGCACAAAAGCCGCTCGTTAAGGCATTCCTCGGCGATCCCATGAAGGATAGATTGATTTCGGGCGAAGGCGCAATGGGCGTTGTTTACTCGGGCGATGCGATGGTTTGCATAGCAGAAAACCCCGACCTTGCATATGCACTCCCCGAAGAAGGTTCGAACATGTGGTTTGATAATATCGTAATCCCCACATCGGCGCAGAATGTTTCGGCCGCCGAGCAGTTCATCAACTTCCTTTGCGATCCCGAAGTTGCGAAGATCAACACCGAGTACATCGGCTACTCCTCGCCGAATGCGAGTGCGGTTGCCCTTCTCGATGAAGAGTTGCGCAACGACATTACCTACAATCCCCCCGCTGAACTCACCGACAACTGTGAAGTTCATGAGGACTTGGGCGATGCACTCGAGCTTTACAATGACGCTTGGGTTCAGGTAAAGGGCGCGTAACAACACCTAGATAGTTCTGCTCGATTCAACTATTGTCGACACTATCTAAACTTAACCGCTGTTGCAGTTATGCATAAATGTATAACTGCAACGTTTTTTTATATTCACATTGAAAGGGCATCGATATGCAACAAACCTTTTTTGAAAACACTCTCGCCACTCCGCTTGCAAGCAGGCTACGCCCCGAAACGCTTGAGCACTATGTCGGGCAATCGCATCTCGTGGGAGAAGGGCGCGTGCTTCATCGGCTGATTGAGAAGGATCAATTATGCTCGATGATATTTTACGGGCCGCCCGGTGTGGGTAAAACCACGCTTGCGCGCATCATCGCAAATCACACGAAATCGCACTTCGTGAATTTCAGCGCGGTTACAAGCGGAATAAGGGAAATTAAGGATGTGATGGAGAAGGCCGAGCGCGTGCGGCGCATGGGCGAGCGAACCATCCTATTCGTAGATGAGATACACCGCTTCAACAAGGCACAGCAGGATGCCTTTTTGCCCTATGTCGAAAAGGGGAGTATAGTGCTTATAGGCGCTACCACAGAGAACCCATCATTCGAGGTAAATGCCGCGCTTCTTTCGCGTTGCAAGGTATTCATGCTAAAGATGCTCGGCGAAAATGACATTCTTGGGCTACTGAAAAGTGCACTCACTCGCGAGGAGGGCTTTGGCGGCGAGAACATCGTAATCGGCGATGACGAGCTGAGCGCGATAGCATCATTTTCAAACGGGGATGCACGCGTTGCACTAAACACACTCGAGATGGCTGTGTTAAACTCCAATATCGAAGGCGATAAAACGGTTATCGACGCTTCCGTGCTCGAACTGTGCATAGGCAAAAAAATGCTCCTCTACGACAAGAGCGCAGAAGAGCATTACAATATTATATCGGCTTTACATAAGTCCATGCGCAATTCCGACCCCGACGCCGCCGTGTATTGGCTTTCGCGCATGCTAGAAGCAGGGGAGGACCCACTGTATGTGGCGAGGCGCGTCGTTCGCTTTGCGAGCGAGGATGTAGGCATGGCGGATAGCCGCGGTTTGCAAATCGCCGTTGCGGCATATCAGGCTTGCCACTTTCTAGGTATGCCCGAGTGTACCGTGCATCTTTCTCATGCGGTGGTGTATTTATCGCTCGCGCCAAAGTCGAATGCATGCTATGTCGCATACAATGAGGCCGCGCATGATGCAAAGACCATGCTTGCCGAACCCGTGCCTTTCAATATACGCAATGCACCCACCAAGATGATGAAGGAGCAAGGCTATGGCAAGGGCTATCAGTACGCGCATGATGCCGAGGAGAAGATCACCAAGATGCAATGCCTGCCCGATTCACTCAAAAACAAGCGATACTATCGACCTGCCGGCGAAGGCTCGGAGGCGAAGGTGAAAGAGCGGCTCGAAGCCATACTTGAATGGAAGAGCCGCCCATAGCAGTTGCATTATTTCCCTTTGCCGAACCAATGGCGCGTGTTGTTGGCGATTCTAACGAGAATCAACATCACCGGCACTTCTACGAGTACGCCGACGATTGTCGCAAGTGCGACGGGGCTACCCGTGCCAAACAGCGCTATCGCCACCGCAACGGATAATTCGAAGAAGTTCGATGCACCGATCATTCCTGCAGGGGCGGCAATGTCGTGGGGGAGCTTGAGCGACTTCGATGTAAGGTACGCGATGAAGAAAATCAAGAATGTTTGAATAATCAGCGGTATCGCGATTAGCACGATGTGCAGCGGATTCTCCAAAATAACATTGCCTTGGAACGAGAATATGAGCGTGAGCGTAAGTAAGAGTCCAATTATGGTGACATTTGAGAACTTGGGTATGAATGCTTTTTCAAAGTACTCAAGCCCTTTCTTCTTTGTAACGATGCTTCTGGTTATGATGCCGCCTGCAAGCGGTATAACAACGAAGAGCACTACCGATAGAATCAAGGTATCCCAGGGGACACTAACGCCGCTTACGCCAAGCAGGAACGCAACTATCGGGGTGAATGCGATGAGGATGATGAGATCGTTCGTTGCAACCTGCACCACTGTGTACGCAGGATTGCCCTTTGTTAGATGGCTCCAAACGAATACCATCGCCGTGCAAGGTGCCGCGCCGAGAAGCACCGCGCCTGCAAGATAATCGGTCGCAAGGTCGGGGGTGATAAAGCCCTTGAATACCACGGAGAAGAACAACCACGCGATGCCAAACATCGTGAAGGGTTTAATTAGCCAGTTCGTAATCCATGTAACGAAAAGCCCCTTGGGGTTTTTGCCTACATTTTTGATGCTTTGAAAGTCCACCTTCATCATCATCGGGTAAATCATGAGCCATATCAAAATAGCAATCGGGATTGATACATTAGCATATTCAAAACCACCTAAGAACTCGGGGATGGCGGGCAAGAACTTGCCGATCAATATACCCACAACCATGCATATAACTACCCATAGGGTTAGATATCTTTCAAAGAACCCTATGCCTGCGTTTTTCTTTTCCATAATGAACTCCTTCATCGATGTTTTATCACATCAAATATTTTTGATATAACTAATAATAACCCTGTAACACCATAATGTCAATATACGCATTGAAATTTTTTTATGTGTTTGTAGAAATCAAACAATTATTTTGTAGCATATGTTGACATCAAAAAAATTGTAAGGTATAATTCGGTTATACAGAAGTAAGAAAATAAACCCCCAAACAAAAAAATAGGAGATAATAAAAATGGACAAGAAACTGCAAGCGTATATCGACAGATTGAACGAGCTTAACTTCAAGGAAATGTATGAAGGCGATTTTTT
>CAYJPI010000003.1:4906-22988 GCA_964372005.1 uncultured Oscillospiraceae bacterium
GGAGAAGAGCGATGATGAGATTGCCGCACTTTTCACCGTTGCGGATGCACTTCGCTACATGCGTGAGAACAACATTTCCACCGAGATCTTCAAGAACGGCCTCGGCATTTCCATCTTCCGCGATAATTCCACCCGTACGCGCTTCTCATTTGCATCGGCTTGCAACCTTCTTGGCCTGAGCGTTGCGGACTTGGACGAAGGCAAGAGCCAGATCGCCCATGGCGAAACCGTTCGCGAAACTGCCAACATGGTCTCCTTCATGGCTGATGTAATCGGTATCCGCGATGATATGTACATCGGCAAGGGAAACACATACATGCACGAAGTTGTTGATGCTGTCACCGCCGGCCACAAGGAAGGCGTTTTGGAGCAGAAGCCCACACTCGTTAACTTGCAATGCGATATCGACCATCCCACCCAGTCGATGGCGGATATGTTGCACATCATCAATGAGTTTGGCGGCGTTGAATACCTCAAGGGCAAGAAAATTGCAATGACTTGGGCATATTCCCCCAGCTATGGCAAGCCACTTTCCGTTCCCCAGGGTATCATCGGTTTGATGACACGCTTTGGCATGGAGGTTTCTCTCGCGCATCCCGAAGGCTACGAAGTTATGCCCGAAGTTGAAGCCGTTGCAGCTGCAAATGCCGCAAAGTCCGGCGGATCGTTCACCAAAACCAACTCGATGGCGGAAGCCTTCAAGGATGCTGACATCGTATATCCCAAGAGCTGGGCACCCTTCGCCGCAATGGAGAAGAGAACGAATTTCTACTCGCAGGGCGATGACGCAGGCATAAAGGCCCTTGAAAAGGAATTGCTTGCACAAAACGCACAGCATAAGGATTGGGAATGCACCGAAGAGCTCATGAAAACCACGAAGGATGGCAAGGCTCTTTACATGCACTGCCTCCCTGCCGATATATCGGGCGTATCTTGCAAGGAAGGCGAAGTGGAAGCATCCGTGTTCGATCGCTATCGCGTGCCCCTCTACAAGGAAGCAAGCTACAAGCCGTACATCATCGCCGCGATGATAATGCTTGCAAAGTGCAAAGATCCTCAGGCAACTTTCAAGCATCTCTACGAGAAATCGGAAGAGCGCCGCACCGATCGCTAAAACCTGATACGAGAACTATATCAAAAATGGCCGCAAATTGCTTTGCGGCCTTTTGTGTGCGAAAAATGGGCTATCAATCCATAGAGGTAATGGAACATATGTGATGAAAAAATAATATTTAATAATAAAACTTGACTTTTGTGCCCCGCGATGGTTTATACTGTGAGGGACTGAAGCAAAACCACCTCACAATGTAGTGAGTTGAAGGATGCAATATAATGTTTGAAAGGCAAGAATTCTTTTCTTCAAGGTAAAAAAATGAACCCCAGGGCTAAAAGTTTCTATAGGTCCGTAATCCCCGCGATATGCGCAACGGTAATTTCAGGTTTATATGTTGTGGTGGACGGAATATTTGTCGGCCAAGGTGTTGGCACGGAAGGCCTTGCCGCCGTTAACATCTCTTTGCCGCTAATATTGTTCATAAGCTCCATCGGCATGATGCTTGCAATGGGCGGCGCTACGCTTACATCCATCGCGCTAGGCAAAAACGAACCCAAATCGGCAAACAACATATTTAGGATAACGCTAGCCGCAACGGTTATTTTTTCGCTTACCATAACAGCCATATGCCTAATCTTCCCTTCGCAAACAGCAAGGCTTTTGGGCTCTAGCGAAAACCTAATGAGCGAAAGCACCGAATACATCTTTTATTTTGTGATGTTTTCAACTTTCGCCACCATCGCGGTAACGCTATCCGTATTTGTAAAGAACGATAATAACCCCAATCTTGCCATGTACGGCATGATCGCAGGGGCGGTGGCAAACATTTTCTTGGACTGGCTTTTCGTTTTCCCGTTGGATATGGGGCTTATGGGTGCGGCGCTCGCATCGGGGCTGGGACAGATATTGGCGTGCATGGTGCTATCATTGCATTTCATTTGCAAAAAGGGTGAATTGCGCCTTGGTATTGCCAAACGCGAGAAGGGTTTGCTTCGCGAAATTGTAAAGATAGGCACGCCCGAATTTGTAACGCAGATGAGCTCGCCCGTGTGTACGCTTTTGTTCAACCTATTGGTAATAGATGCGTTCGGCGACATCGGCGTATCCGCTTTCTCGGTTACTTCATACATCATAGCGATAATCGTGCTGGCGTTCGTCGGCCTTGCGCAGGGACTCCAGCCACTTTTAAGCCGTAGCCTCGGCGAAAGAGATCCCGATAAGATATCGTATTACCTAACCAAGGGGCTAAAGCTAAACATTATTATGGCCGTGGTAATTTATGCGATTATGTTCTTTTTCGGTGGAAGCGTAATCAAGATATTCAATGATGATGCACAACTTGTGGTGCTTGCAAAGGCATTTTTGAATGTGTATGGAATTAGCTTTTTATTCGCATCGGTTAACATAGTGTACACCACCTATTTCCTCGCGGTGAAGAAAACCAAGCAGTCACTCATCATAGCGAGCTTGCGCAGTTTCATCGCAAATACGGCCTTCATATTGCTAACGCCCTTGGTGCTTGGCGATGATTTCATTTTTGTTGGAATAGTTATCGCGGAGACCATAGTGATGGTGGTATCCTTGGTTCTTTTTAGGAAGGACAACGGAAACCTACCCTCGGCCTACCCCTTCAATCGTTAAAGAACGACATTTGCGCAATTTCTATGCTTTCGCTCGGCCTATGCGTTACGATGGCATGCGGGTTCACCTGCCCGATTAAGACGGGCGATTTTGGATCGTGCCTCTTCATGTTTTCGCGCGATGCATGCTCGCTCGTTAGTGCATAGCAATAATCGCATCCATTCGCACAGCAATTGTATGTGCCGATGTCTATGCTCTCCACGCACAGGCATTCCTTGCGCTGGTTTTTATCCTTACGGGCGCTAATCTTGCAGGAGAGTATTTCCTCAACCATTGTTTTATCTATGCATGCACCATGCTCGATGCCGAACTCGCTTAGATCTAATTGCTCCGCACATGTGAATACCGATAGGTTGTGCATCTTTGCGGTATTAGATAGCAGCTTAGCGACTTCGCGCATATTCGCGTCGGTCATGTGGTATGTTGGGTCTTTCCCCATCCTCGATGCTACATTCTTGTAACCATCAACGAAACTTATTATGCATCTTGCGGCATATGGTGCGAGTTTTTCGGCCAGCATAGCAAACTTGTTAGCGTGGTAGTCGATTGGATACTTGTCGGATATGATAATGGGGTCGTACCTCCAATACATCCTACCTTTACCGATGCGCTCGCTAAGTTCAATAAACGCATTAACGAGCGCCTCCTTGTCGGGAAGCGCTCTTTCGCTTTCAACGCCATATGGTGTGATGGTAAATTGGAAGGCATATGGGTAGCCCATGCTCTCGATCGAATGAAGATGCTTCATAAAGGGCAAGGGGTTCTTCGTCCAAAACATTATCAAATCCACGCTGTCGCGCGTGAGTATGGCGCGCGAATAGCGCTGCGCATTATACGGGTTTTGGATGAGAACATGTCCTTCCTTCAAGCGATTTACAAACCACTCACCATAATATGATGGGATATCCGTTCGCCTGCTCGCGCTGATGATCATAGCAGGTATTTGTTAGAATCGCTCGGCGCGTGGGTTCTGTTTTCGTGGGTGTACTCGCGCACGGAATTGCAAACGGTAATGCGATAGCTCTCAAACAGCTTGGTTTTGCCTTCCATTTGGCTCATCCTGTGTGACATGGTGTTTCGCCATGCCGCCACCGCTTCTTCGCTCTCCCAAACGTTCATTGATAGGAGCTTGCCCTCCTCGTTCAGGCTTTGGAAGCGCTCTGCTCGTATGAAGCCCTCGGCATCCGCGAGCATGGGCTTTAGCATTGCTGCAAGCTCCAAGTAGCGTTTCATGCCCTCCTCGGTCGGCTTTACTTCGAAGAGTACTATCACCTGTGCGCGATGCGCATCTTCATTCATCATTGTATTATTGCTCATGCGTAAATTCCTTTCCCTCAAGTACAATAGAGATGTTCCCTGAAAAATTGAGCAAAGTGACCATCGGCCACTTTGCTCAATTTTGCTATAACTACCCTTGTTGTATTTACCGATGCAGGTAGTTCCATTATTATTCTACTATATCTTTTCTACGCCGATGGCTACTTTTTCGCCATTTACATCCCATTCCTTCACGAAGCCCTGAGGTGTAGATGCCGTGATGGAATCCGCAAGTGTATCTTCCGCTATAGAGGCTGCGAAGCGCGTGAAGATATCCGCGATGGTTGCCGTGCCTTCATATGTCACCTTGATATGGTCGGTCACGTTAAAGTCGGCTTCCTTACGCATGGTTTGAATCTTGCTCACAAGCTCGCGCACCATGCCCTCTTCAATTAGTGCGGGGGTGAGCGTAGTATCGAGAACGACGGATAGCTCACGGTCGGTCACGGTGAGGAAGCCTTCCTTCTTCACGGGCTCGATGAGCACATCGTCCTTGGTGAGCGATACATGCGTACCCTCGATATCAAACTCGAAGTTATTGCCGGCTTTATGCGCCGCCACAACGAGATCGCCCATGCCGTCCGCACCGAGATGTGCGCCGATCTTCGGGAGGATCTTGCCATAACGGGGGCCGAGCGTCTTTAACTGGGGCTTTGCCTTGTAGGAAACGAACTCGGTCGCATCCTCAACGAAGCAAACTTCCTTAACATTGAGCTCCTCAGCGATGATGGTTGTGTAGTCGGCGCTTAGCGCATCGCCCTGTACATATAGGCGGGGGAGGGGCTGGCGATTTTTGATGTTCGCCTGCGAACGTGCCGCGCGTGCGCAAACAACGATGGAGAGAACCTTTTCCATGTTGGCTTCGAGTTCACCGTCGATAAAGCTTGCATCGCTTACGGGGTAATCCGAAAGATGTACGCTTTCAGGCGCATTCTTATCAACCGAGCGAACCATGTTCTGGTACATATCCTCCGCCATGAAGGGCACGAAGGGTGCGCTTAAGCGAGCGAGGGTTTCGAGCACGGTGTAAAGCGTCATGTATGCGGCTTCCTTATCGGCTGTCATATCCTTGCCCCAGAAGCGTTCGCGCGAGCGGCGCACATACCAGTTTGAAAGATCATCCACGAAGCGTTGCAATTCGCGGCCTGCTTCCGTGATGTGTAGCGCGGTTAGCTTCGAATCAACGAAGGCGATGAGCGTGTTCAATCTCGATAGGATGAACTTATCCATGCTCGAAAGATTTTCTTTCTTGAGGGAATGCTTTGTCGGATCGAACCCATCGATCTCGGCATAGAGGATGTAGAACGCGTATGTGTTCCAATACGTACCCATGAACTTCCTCTGGCTTTCGTTTACGGCATCCTCATAGAAGCGCGAGGGTAGCCACGGCATAGAGCCGGTATAGAAGTACCAGCGCACAGCATCCGCGCCCTGCTTGTCAAGAACCGTCCACGGATCTACGACATTGCCAAGATGCTTACTCATCTTGCGGCCGTCCTTATCCTGAACATGACCCATGACTATGCAACTTTCAAACGCCGCTTCATCGAACAGGCATGTGGAAATCGCAAGAAGGGTGTAGAACCAACCGCGCGTTTGGTCGATCGCCTCGGAGATGAAGTTCGCAGGATAGCGTGCTTCAAACTCTTCCTTATTTTCAAATGGATAGTGCCACTGCGCAAAAGGCATCGCACCCGAATCGAACCAGCAGTCGATAACCGCGCTTTCGCGCTTCATCTGGCCTTGGCATTTGGGGCACTTCACCTTAACATCATCGATGAATGGCTTGTGAAGTTCGATATCCTCGGGCACATTTTCGCCCATCTCGCGTAACTCCGCACGTGAACCGATAACGTGGATATGCTCGCAATCGTCGCAAATCCAAACGGGGAGGGGCGTGCCCCAGTAACGCTCGCGCGATAGTCCCCAATCGATAACATTCTCGAGGAAGTTGCCCATGCGCCCTTCCTTGATGTTTTCGGGAACCCAGTTTACACTGCGGTTGAACTTGATGATCTTGTCCTTCACCGCCGTCATCTTGATGAACCAAGATTCGCGTGCATAATACACGAGCGGCGTGTCGCAACGCCAGCAATGCGGATATGGGTGAGTGAACATCGGTGCGGCGAGGAGTAGGCCGCGCTCGTCAAGCTGTTCGATGATCTTGGGGTCGGCATCTTTAACGAAAACGCCATCCCAATCACTGCCACCGATTAGGCAGCCCGTCGTATCCACAAGTTGAACGAATGCGATGTCATTATCGCGGCAAACGCGCGCATCGTCTTCACCGAATGCGGCGGCATTATGTACGATACCCGTACCGTCGCTGGTTGTAACATAATCATCCGCGATAACCACGAAAGCCTTTTTGCCCTTAGCGGCCTTAACGGTGCACTCAAAGAGCGGCTCGTATGAACGGCCGACGAGTGTTTCGCCGAGGAAGGTGTCGATAACCTTTGCATCCTCGCCGAGAACGGATTCTACCAAGTCTTTAGCGAGAATGAAGCGTTCGCCATCCTTCTCGGCCTTCGCGTATGTTACATCGCCGCGCACACAGAGCGCCACGTTCGATACGAGCGTCCAAGGCGTGGTTGTCCATGCGAGGAAGGAGGTGTTCTCCTCATCGGTGCATCTAAAGCGCACGGTGGCGGATGCTTCGGTAAGCTCAACGTATCCCTGTGCAACCTCATGCGATGAGAGCGCAGTTCCACAACGCGGGCAGTAAGGAACAACCTTGTGGCCCTTGTAGAGAAGACCCTTATCGAAGATGGTCTTTAGCGCCCACCATTCTGACTCGATGTAGTTATTATCGTAAGTGATGTAGGGGTTTTCCATGTCCGCCCAGAAGCCGACGCGGTCGCTCATCTGCTCCCACTCGCCCTTATACTTCCACACGGATTCCTTGCATTTTTGGATGAACGGCTCAACGCCATAAGCTTCGATTTGCTCCTTGCCGTCGAGGCCGAGTTGCTTTTCAACTTCTAGTTCGACGGGGAGGCCATGCGTATCCCAGCCGGCTTTGCGCAAAACATCGTAGCCCTTCATGGTCATGAAACGGGGCACGATATCCTTTATGCAACGCGTGAGGATGTGGCCGATGTGGGGCTTACCGTTAGCTGTCGGCGGGCCGTCGTAAAAGGTATATGCCTCGGCGCCCTTCCTGTGCTCGCAGCTCTTTTCAAAGATTTTTTCATCCTTCCAAAAGGCGAGTATATCCTTCTCCCTTTCGGCGAAATTCAGTGATGTCGATACCTTTTTGTACATTGATGCTCTCCTTTTTCTTTGGGTATTACTTTAAATTATTTCCCGTGCAATAAAAAACAACCCCGTCCCACAGAAGAATATTCCTCCTATCGGGACGCGGCCTGCCGCGCGGTACCACCCGAGTTGGCGCAACGCGCCCTCTCTTTTGCATTCGCTGTGCCGCTATAACGTGCGACATTCCGTGCAATACTATTCGGCGTTCTTGCCGCCCTTCGCATCGCCGCTCACGGGTGATATTCTGCCCTCTGCATTCACCGCGCTCACACCGTCCGCGGCTCGCTATTGGATGGACAAGGGCATACTCGTCCCGATCAACGCTTTGTCTAACGCATATTATAGCCTATAATCGGGGCGTTGTAAAGGTAAAAGTCTAACTTATTAACGTTTGGGACAAAAAGTTTATTATAATAATTTCTTTACGAAAGGGGCTGGTTTTTTTGAAAGAAATTTAGTATAATGTATTAGTAAAATTATACGTGGCATTGAAAGGAAGGTTTTTTACTATGGTTCTTGATATTGGAGGGTGGCTGACGAGTGCCGCCTTGGACACTCTTTATGTTGTTCCATTTCTACTTGTGGGTATGTTTCTCGTTGAATATGTATCACACCGTTCGGGCGACGGCCTCATTGAAAAGCTCAACAAGTTTGGCTGGCTCGGCTCAGTCGCAGGCGCAGGCCTTGGCCTTATCCCCGGTTCGGGAATGAGCGTTTTGGGCGCAAGGCTCTTCAACACCGGCACAATCTCCGCGGGTACACTCCTTGCGATTATGCTTGCATCGGGCGATAGCTCGCTGTTGGTGCTCGCACGTGATGAGCGCGGCGCGGCTGTAATCGGTACGGTAATATTGACGAAGGTCATCATCGCGGTAATCGCAGGCCTTGTTATGGATTTCCTTTGGGGAAGCGGAAGGCGCGCTTATCACTACAAGTGCACCATCAAAGTTAAAGAAGAGGCCGACCGTGACTCTTGGGGACATATGACGCTTGGCGCACTGCAAAGAACGCTCGTTACATCCGCAATACTCATGTTCATGTCCTTCGTTCTTTATGGTTTTGTAGCCATCATCGGCGAAGACGGTCTTTCGCGCATGCTTCTTTCCGGAAACACTTTCCAGCCCTTCATGGTTGCGCTTCTTGGCATAATACCTAACCAGGCTGTTAGCGTTTTCCTTGCTGAGATGTACTTGCAAGGTTCGATCTCCTTCGCATCCGCCATATCCGGCTTTGCGGCAAGCAGTGGCCTCGGCCTCATCGCGCTTGCACAGGGAATGGATTGCAGGAAGAGCCGTATTGCTATCTTCTTCGCGCTCTACTTCGTTGCGGCAGGTGCAGGCATGCTATTGCAATTACTCGGAGGCTAAACTTTAAGGAGGGTATTCACCATGCCCGAAACTTTAACCGGTAGCATCACCCGCATCGTGTTTCGTAATAATGAAAACGGCTGGACGGTGCTCGAGATACAAACTACACAAACAGGAGAGGAGCACACCGTTGTCGGTGTGCTCCCTACTTGTGCGCCCGGGGAGCAAGTTGAGTTTACCGGATCATTCACCGAGCATTCATCGTATGGCGTACAGTTTAAGGCGACGAATGCGGTGTCGCTCGCGCCGGCAACCCTCGGTGCGCTCGAGACCTATCTTGGGTCGGGGCTAATAAAGGGCATCGGCGCGGCGATGGCACGAAGGATAGTTACCGAGTTTGGGATGGACACGCTCTACATTATGGAAAACGAACCCGAAAAACTCACGAAAATAGCAGGCATCGGCATAAAGAGCGCGAGGGTAATGGCGGAATCTTTCTATGAGCAACGCGTGATGCGCGATGTTATGATAGGCTTGCAGGAGTTCGGCGTAACCATCAACCAGGCTGTAAAACTGCATAAGCTTTATGGCGCGAATTGCCTTACTAAGGTGCAGGAAAACCCCTATAGTCTCATCGATGACATAGAGGGCATAGGCTTTAAAATCGCTGATGCGATAGCGCAGAGGGCAGGTTTTGCGCATGATAGTAGCGAGCGCATAATGTCGGGCGTGAAATATGTTTTGAGATGGGCAAGGCAGGATGCGGGGCATACATTCCTGCCGCGGCTTCAGCTTATCGAAGTGGCGGCAAAATTGCTCGGCGCGCCCCCCGATACATGCGCCGAAGCGCTAGACACATGCATACTTCGCGGCGATATCCTCTACCACATGGTTGGTGAGGTGGATGGCGTGTTCCTCCCTGCGCTTCATTTTATGGAGGTTGACGTTGCAAAAAGGCTTCTGTCGCTCGATGAAACGGTGCACGAAATAATCGCGGATGACGATGCGCTCGGTTCGCTAGAAGGCGATTTAAGTTTGCGCCTTGCGCCGATGCAATGGAAGGCCGTAAACGGCGCGTTCGACAATGGCGCGTTCGTTATCACGGGTGGGCCGGGTACGGGTAAAACCACCATACTCAAATTCATAATAAATCTATTAACGCGCCTTTCTATGGACTTTGTGTTGTGCGCACCTACGGGGCGCGCGGCGAAGCGCATGGAAGAAGCAACGGGCGCGGATGCATACACCATACATCGCCTTTTGGAATACACGGGCGAGGGCGGCAGATGGGGACGCGATGAGGAGAATCCCCTTCTCTATGACATGGTGATAGTTGATGAAATGAGCATGGTTGATGTGCCTTTAATGCAGGCGCTACTCAAGGCGATTGCACCGGGGACGCGGCTACTGATGGTAGGCGATGTAGACCAGATACCGCCTGTGGGCGCAGGGAATGTACTGCGCGATATCATCGAGAGCGACACCGTGCCTGTTGTGAGGTTGACGGATATCTTCCGCCAGTCGGACAGGAGCGGAATAGTTGTGAATGCCCATCGCATCAACATGGGGCAATACCCTAAGTTCGATGCGGAGTCCGACTTTACCTTCGAGGAATATTCATGGATGGAAGGTGCGCTATCGCGCGTTGTCGAGCTGTGCACGAATGGGTCGTCCGCGCTGGGCTTAAATGATCCGCGCGCGGATATACAGGTGCTCGCCCCCATGAAAAAAGGCGTGCTCGGCGTTCGCAATCTCAACATGCGCTTGCAAGCGGCGATGAATCCAAAAAGCGCAAATAAGCCCGAGAAGGAGTACGGTGACATGGTGTTCCGTCTTGGCGACAAGGTAATGCAAATAAAGAATGACTATAAGCTTGAATGGACGCGCGAAGAAAATGGCAAGATGGAGTTTGGCGTGGGTGTATTCAACGGCGACATGGGGACTCTCTATCGCATAGACAATGAGGAGCGTTCGGTGTGGGTACTCTTCGATGATGCGCGACTTGCCATATACGGCTTTAATCAGCTGGACATGCTCGAGCTTGCGTATTGCATATCGATCCACAAAAGCCAGGGGAGCGAGTTCCCGGCGGTGGTACTTCCGCTGGTGCAAGGTCCGCCGATGCTGATGACGAGGAATCTTTTGTACACCGCGATAACGCGCGCAAGGCATCGCGCTGTGATTGTGGGTAGATATGATACGGTGTGCGCAATGGTAGATAAGGAGCAGAGCAAGAAAAGGTATTCTTCGTTGAAGGTTAGGCTCACGGAAATCGCACAGCTTATGCAGGATGAGTGATTTTAAAGGTTTGGAAAACGCAAGGAAAAGCAGGAAAAAAGAGTTGCATCTATAATTTCGGTATATTTGATGGTTTGCTCTTCTTTTTCTGCTTTTACCGAAATAACGCTTGCAATTTTACACATTCTATTGTACAATAATTTCTATATCTTGGGGATGTAGCCCAGCTGGTTAGCGCGCTTCGCTCACATCGAAGAGGTCGGGGGTTCGAGTCCCTCCATCCCCACCAACAAGAAAACACCCCTCGTGGGTGTTTTTTTGTTGGTGGAATTGAGGGGACTCGAAGCTCGGAATAGAAAACAGTCCGGTGGACTGTTTTCCCGAGCCGGGTAACGCCGCCGACCTAAGGTGCGCAGTGCGAAGCACAAGCAACGGGAGGCGAAGTGGAGAGTCCCTCCATCTCCACCATGATAAGTTGAAAGTTTTTCCGATACAGAACAACTTGTTTTCAATGTGCATGGCTATTATATTTGGGGTGTGGTATAATTAAGTTGCAAATGAAATCTGCTGTTTAGAAGGAGGTCGATGGTATGCCTGAAGTTTGCCGCTTTGAAGGGATTATCATTACGATGTATTACAATGAACATAACCCACCTCATTTCCACACCGAATACAACGGTATGAAAGCACAATTCGACTTAATTAATGGCGTATTTATGCGTGGAGCGCTACCGTCTCGCCAGTCTCGCTTGGTTCTTGCATGGTATGAGTTACATAAACAAGAACTTATGTACATGTGGGAAACTCAAGACTTTAAAAAGATTAAACCACTTTCGTAAAAAGGAGAAATACTATGAATCGTCCCTTACTTTATCAGGTTTACCCCACCGATACATATGAGGTGTATCTTTATTATGATAATGGGGAAATTCGTATTTACAATTGTTCATTTATTCTTGAAAGGAAAGGGGTATTTGAGCAAATTCACGATGTCAACCGCTTTAAGGAGTTGTGCAGCATAATGAATGGAACTCTCGCGTTTGATATTTCAGGCAAGTTTGATCCTTACAATTGTATTGACTTTTGCCCCGATACCATATATGAGGAAAGTATTGTCTCTTTGCAAGACGTTTTATCTGCATAGATGGGTCAAAATAGCCTGCATCTATTTTATCAAGTAAGCACAACAAGAAAACACCAGCCGCGAAGCGACGGTGAGCGACGCGCAGGCGTAGATGAGCGCCCGCTGTGCGGGACGAAGCGAATCGGAAGCCCAGTGAACAACAAGCGGAAGGAAGGGGCTACGCACTGACGCGCCGCGCCGATTGTGAACTGACGAAAGGCAAGCAAGGCGAACCTTCGCGAAGGAGTCCCTCCATCTGTGGGAAAAGAAGTGCAGGTTCATTTTCCTGCAGCAAATCTTTCCGCACATGGTGTTGCATTTGTGCATACAATGTGATACAATTAGGCATGCTATAAACGGAGGTGATAACCTATGGCAAAAACAGCGAATATAAATGTGAGGATAGAGCCTAATATAAAAGAAGGTGCAGAAGCTTTGTTTTCCTCATTCGGAATGACTATGGCCGATGCGATCAATATTTTCTTGCATCAATCTTTAATGGTTGGAGGACTGCCTTTTGAAGTAAAGCAACCAAGGTACAATCAAGTAACTGAAAATGCGATGGATGAGGCGCGCGATATTATGAGCGGCAAGATAAACGCTAATGCATACACTTCCTTTGCAAAACTTATGGAGGACATCGAGACCGATGCTCAAGCTTAATGTAACCTCACAGTTTAAGCGCGACATAAAATTAATTTCAAAGCGGGGTTATAACCTTGCTCTACTTGAAAGCGTAATCGATATTCTACTTAAAGAAGAAACTTTACCGCCGAAATATCTGGATCATGCGCTTACCGGGAACTATATCGGCTTTAGGGAGTGCCACATTAAGCCTGATTGGCTGTTGATTTATGCCGTCGATGCAGGACATTTGACACTTACAGCTTCTCGCACCGGTACGCATTCCGACTTGTTTTAACCGTGTTACCTTTACATCTTTTCCACCAAAACCCCAAAATCCCCAGCCTAAACGGCCGGGGATTTTTTTGCAAAAGCTATTCTTACGTAATCGAAGTAACATCATCATCGAGCATCACGATCACAAGTGGCATTCCCTTGCCTGCTCGCTCCTGCATGAACACGCCCTCGGTGTTGTGGGTGGTTTTCGTGCCATGCCGCTGCGAAACGGTAAAGTCGAAAGGTTCACGCACATATAGTGCCCCTGCGATGCGTGTGCCGTTTGCACCATTCTTCTTAAAATCGAACGCCTTTAGTCCCTTGCCATTTCTCGCCTGCACATCATGATCGAGAAGCAGTGAACGCTTGGCATATCCTCTTTCGCTCACGAGTAGCACTTCGCCCTCGTCCTCCACCACCTGTAAGGCGGCGACAACATGATCCTTCAAATCCAGTTTCATGCACTTAACGCCTGCCGCGGCGCGTCCCATCTCGGGGATGGTATCCGTTTTGAAGCGTATGCTCATGCCCTTCGACGAGATGAGAAGCATGTCGCTCGATGATTCCACCTGCACATCAATTATTGCATCATTATCCTTGATGGTTGCCGCAACAACGCGCTTGGTTCGCGTTTTGTATGCGCTGTTTGCCGTGCGCTTAATTAACCCGTCCTTAGAGAAGAACAGCAACATCCCCTCATCCGTTTCGGGCGTTATGGCGAGTATCTTCTCGTCGTTTTCAAATGGGAGAATCGCAGTTAGGTTCACTGCGCGTGCATTCGCCTTGGTTTCGGGTATTTCGGCCACAGGCAAGGTTAACAGTGCGCCAAGGTCGGTGTAGAGCCTTAGGCGCTTATCCGTCTCGGTGTCGATGGTGAATAGCGGCTCGCCGTCCTCCGCCGGGAATTCCTTACCCCTTTGCACAACGCGCGCGCGATGCCCTTCGTATATGGCGAGGCGCACGGGATCGGCCGGGAGTTTTTCCTCTTCGATCTCTACTACCTTGGCCACGCCCTCGATAACCTTGGTGCGCCTTTCGTTGGCGTGTGCATCGCGTATGGTGAGCATCTCCTTTTTGATGAGTGCAAGAAGCTTCTTTTCGCTCGCGAGTATGCCTTCCAAGTATGCGATTAGCGCCTTTATCTCCTTGTATTCCTTCTCGATTGAAAGAAGCTCTAAATTCGTTAGGCGTTGTAAGCGCAAATCGAGTATCGCCTGCGATTGCACTTCGCTTAGGGCGAATCGCTTCATAAGCGCTTCGCGTGCATCCTTGGGGTTCTTCGATGCGCGGATGATGGCGATAACTTCATCTATATTATTTACCGCTATCATTAACCCTTCCAAGATATGCTCGCGCTTCTTCGCGTTTTCAAGCTCGTGCTTGGTGCGGCGCGTAACCACATCCTTTTGGTGGGCGATATAATGATCGAGCACGGTGAGTAGCCCCATCTGCTGGGGCTTGCCATTTGCGATGGCAACCATGTTCACGCCGAAGGTGGTTTGCAAATCCGTGTACTTGAAAAGTTGCATCAGCATCTTTTCGGGGTCTACATCCTTCTTCAATTCGATAACCGCGCGCATACCCGTGCGGTCGCTCTCGTCGCGTATGCCTGTAACGCCTGCGAAGATGGTTTTCTTATCCTGCGTAACCATCAATATTTTTTCGAGCAAGTTCGCCTTATTTACCTGATAGGGTAGCTCGGTTATAACGATGAAGGTCTTGCCGTTTTTCTGCGGCTCGAAATGCGTTTTGGCGCGTACGGTAAGCTTGCCGCGGCCTGTCTCGTAGGCATTACGTATCTCGTCGGATTGCAGAAGGAGGCCGCCCGTGGGAAAATCGGGGCAGGGAAGATGCTCCATAACATCATCGAGCGATGCTTCAGGGTTCTCCATGCGAAGCACCACCGCATCGATGGTCTCCGCCAAATTATGCGGAGGTATATTCGTTGCAAGGCCGACGGCGATTCCGCTTGACCCGTTTACAAGCAGGTTCGGGAATCTACCCGGGAGCAATACAGGCTCGTGCAATGTATCATCGAAGTTTAGTGCAAAATCGACTGTGCTCTTTTCGATATCGCGAAGAAGCTCCATCGCAAGCGGCGTCATGCGTGCTTCTGTGTAACGCATCGCGGCGGCGGAGTCCCCGTCAACCGAGCCGAAGTTGCCATGCCCATCGACGAGCGGCATGCGCATATTGAAAGGTTGCGCCATGCGTACCATAGCATCATACACGGAGCTATCGCCATGGGGATGGTATTTACCCAAGCAGTCGCCAACTATACGTGCGCTTTTTCTATGGGGCTTATCGGGCGTTAATGACAGTTCGAGCATGGTATAGAGTATGCGCCGCTGAACGGGCTTTAGCCCATCCTCAACGCGCGGAAGTGCGCGCTCGAGTATTACATACTCCGCATAGGGGAGCATGCTCGAGTGCATAACATTGTCCATCGAGCGATCGATTATCTTTTCGACATAGTTTCGTTCTTCGCCTTTACGTGCCATTTAGCTCTCCCCCCTTTCCTTTGCATAGCCTTTTTGCTCAAAGTCGTCCACCTTATTAAAATCTGCCCATTCGCTTATATACGCCTTGCGCGATTGCACCTTGTCGCCCATGAGCACATTCACCATCTCCTCAACCGCGGCTTGATCCTCTATCGCCACGCGCACAAGCGTCCTATGCTCGGGGTTCATGGTAGTGTTCCATAGCTGTTCGGGGTTCATCTCGCCAAGACCCTTGTATCTTTGCACGAGATAGCCGCGCCCGAGTGCCTTTGTCGCTTGTGCAAGCTCGGCATCATTGTAGCAATAATGTAGCTTATTGCCCTTATGTGCCTTGTAGAGCGGCGGCATACCTATGTATACATGGCCATTCGTGATGAGCGGCTTCATATAGCGGTAGAAGAATGTAAGTAGTATTGCGCGAATATGTGCGCCGTCCTGGTCCGCATCGGAAAGGATGATTACCTTGTCATACTTGCGCTGGCTTAGGTCGAAATCTTCGCCGATGCCCGTGCCGATCGCGGTGATGATGCTCCTAAACTCCTCATTTTGCAATACCTGGTCGATGCGCTTCTTTTCAACATTGAGCGGCTTTCCGCGTATCGGGAGTATCGCTTGGAAGGAACGGTCGCGCCCTTGCTTGGCACTGCCGCCGGCCGAATCGCCCTCCACTATAAATAGCTCGTTTCGCTCGGCATTTCGCCCCGTACAGCTCGAAAGCTTTCCGACGAGCGGCGCATTCTCGAGCTTGTTTTTCTCGCGCGCCATGCTCTTCGCCTTGCGTGCGGCTTCGCGCACCTTGGCGGCCTTGGTTGCCTTTGCGGCTATCGCGCCGGCGGCTTCTTGGTTTTTCAAATCCTCAAGATATGGTACGAGATATTCGGATACCACCGCCTCAACCGCGCCGCGCGCTTCGGTATTGCCGAGCTTAGTTTTGGTTTGCCCTTCAAACTGGATGGTTTTCATCTTTAGCGAGAGTATGGCTGTTAAACCCTCCCTGAAATCCTCGCCTGCAAGCGACATATCCTTCTCCTTGAGTGCGCCCATCTTGCGGCAATGGTCGTTCAATACTTTGGTGAGCGATGCCTTGAAGCCCGTTTCATGCGTGCCGCCCTCGGTGGTGGGGATGTTGTTGACATAGGAGAACAGCGTTTCGGCATATGAATCATTATGCTGTAAGCATGCTTCCACTATGATGCCATCCTTTTCGCCCTTAAAATGTATCGGTGGGGCGTATAGCGGCGTTTTCTCGGAATTGAGGTATGTTACAAAATCCGATATACCGCCCTCAAACAGGAAGGAGCATTGCTTGTCCTTCTCGCGTTCATCCGTAAGCGAAAGTGTAACGCCGCGGTTTAGATAGGCAAGCTCGCGTATGCGGCGCTTGATTGTGGGGTAGTGCATCGACGTGGTTTCAAACACGCGGTCATCGGGCATGAAGGTAACTATCGTGCCCTGCTTGCGCGTTCTTCCCTCCTCGCGAAGGGGGTACTTCGCCGCGCCCGATATTATCTTGTTTTCATCATTAGCTTCGCTGGCAAACTCCTGCACATATGCACGCCCCGATGTGTACACCTGTACCTTCAACCATCTTGAAAGCGCGTTAACCACGCTCGCGCCAACGCCGTGAAGGCCGCCCGAAAAGCCATAGCTATCGTTGCCGAACTTGCCGCCTGCGTGCAATTGTGTAAACACCAGCTCCACGCCCGACACGCCATATTTTTCATGTATGCCCACGGGGATGCCGCGCCCATCGTCCTTAACGGTTACGGAACCGTCCTTGTGTAAGATGATGGTTACGTTTTCGGCGTAACCGTTCGCCGCCTCGTCTATCGCATTATCTACGATTTCCCATAGCATATGGTGAAGGCCGCGGCTACCCGTCGAGCCAATGTACATGCCCGGTCGCATGCGTACGGCGTCGAGCCCTTCCATCACCTGAATGTTTTGTACTGAATATTCCATATTTCCCCCTATACCGTCGTTAATCCGTCGGTGAGTATTAAATAGACAAGCGACAGCATCGCTTATCTTATAGCACGAGTTAGATCGTTCAATTCTATAGTATAACATAGATGAAGTCAAACGGTACATCGCTTTGAAAGAATTTTACCCTCTTTTTATATCGCGGATTCAAAAGTAACAGCCTTTCCCATTTTTGCCTGTTTCCTTGACAAAATATAATCATACCTGTAAGATTAACACTTAAAGATAAGATGAAAGGAATAGCCATGAACCGATATAAAAGACAGATACCTATGGGCGTTCAGGACACTTTGCCGCCCGAGTGTTATCATAAGCGCGATCTCATCGGGAAGATAATGAAGGTGTTCAACTTTGCGGGATACGATGAGGTGGAAACGCCATCATTCGAGTATTATGATGTATTCGCCGAAGGCATAGGGGGGGTGCGCCAAGAGCATCTACAAAAGTTCTTCGATGAAAAGGGGCATATCGTTTGCCTGCGCCCCGAAATCACCATGCCGATAGCTCGCCTTTGTGCAACACGCCTTTATGATGGGCAACCCCTACGCCTATGCTATCATGGCAACGCCTTTGGTACGGACGGCGGATTCTACAGCGCACAACGCGAGTTTACACAACTTGGTGTGGAGCATATCGGCGCGGTGGGACCCGAGGCGGATGCAACCATCGTTGCACTTGCAAAGGAAGCGCTGGAGGCCGTGGGTCTACCCGATACAATACTTGAGCTTGGCCAAGTTGAGTTCTTCAAGGGCTTGATGGA
>CAYJPI010000004.1:0-3946 GCA_964372005.1 uncultured Oscillospiraceae bacterium
AAAGCAAATGGGCTCGGCGATTATCAATCCGAGCCCATTTGTGCTAAAGCATTGTGAACCTGTATCATAATATCCAATCTTAATCCCCCCACACCAAAAACCCTCCGCATCAAAAAGACACGAAGGGCTTTCACAACTCATTATTCCAGACCAACCTTACCTCTGCACTCTACCGCTCGCATCACCACCTGCGAGTTTCTCCACTTCCGCGATGCTTACGTGGTTGAAATCGCCCTCGATGGTTTGTTTTAGGCAGGAGGCGGCTACTGCGAATTCGATTTGCTGTTGGGGCGTTTTGTCGCTCATCAAAGCGTAGATGAGACCGCCGCCGAAGCTATCGCCGCCGCCTACGCGGTCTATGATTTGAATAGTATAATTTTTGGAGAAATAGCATTCGCCGCCCGAATAGAGCATACCCGCCCACTCATTCACGCTTGCGGAGATCGAGCCGCGAAGTGTGATGGCCACCTTCTTGAAGCCGAAGCGATCGGCGAGTTTTTTCGCGACATCCCTGTATCCTTCATGTGACAGCTTGCCCGAAGTTACGTCCGTTGCGTCGGCCTTGATGCCGAACACGTCGCTTGCATCCTCTTCGTTCGCGATGCAAACATCGACATAGGGCATGAGCTTCTCCATCGTTTTGCCTGCATCCTCGCGCGACCAGAGATTTCCACGATAGTTGAGGTCACACGAAACGGTGATGCCCATTTCCTTTGCGGTTTTCGCGGCATCCATCGCGGCCTGCGCGGCTTCTTTCGACAATGCGGGTGTGATGCCCGTGAAGTGGAACCACTCAGCACCTTCGAGGATCTTTTTCCAGTCGTATTTTGCAGGATCATATAGTGCAATCGCGCTGTTTTTACGATCGTAGATGACCTTGCTGGCACGTTGCGATGCACCTTTTTCGAGATAGAGCACGCCGATGCGATCACCGTCGCGGATGATGTCCGATGTGTTCACGCCGAATCTTCTGAGCGCGTTCACCGTCATCTGTCCGATTTCGTGCTTGGGAAGTACGGTTACATAATGCGCATCCATGCCGTAATTGGCGAGAGAAAGCGCAACATTCGCTTCGCCGCCTGCATAGGACGTCATGAACGCATCGGCTTGCACGAATTTACCATATCCTTCGGGATTAAGGCGAAGCATTATTTCGCCGAATGTGACTATTTTTCTCATACTTGACCTCCTGCGGCCTTAACCGCTTCTACATACTTGCGTGCGAGCGCGGTGATATCATCGAACTCACCTGCCGCGATCTTCTTATTGTCGACGAGCGCGCCGCCGATTCCCACGCCAACGCATCCTGCCTTAATAAAATCGCCGATATTCTCGAGCCCCACGCCGCCGACCGCCATGTACTTCACATGACCAAACGGCCCTTTGAGCGCCTTCAAGTAGCCAAGGCCGAGCTCGCCTGCCGGGAAAAGCTTCGCATAGTCCGCACCTGCGCGGTATGATTTCATCACATCCGTGCCGGTCGCTACGCCAGGGATTGAGATAAGCCCAAGCTCCTTCGTGCGTTTGATAACATCGACATTCGTGTCCGCCGAGATGATGAAGCTCGCGCCTGCCGCATGTGCACGGTCCACGAGTTCAACGTATGAAGCCGTGCCGCAACCGATGATCATCTTGTCGCCCATAGCTTCAACCGCCGCGGCAATCGCTTTATCGGCGTTTCGCGATTCCACATCCTTCATATCGAATGGGAACTCTAAAACGCTAATGCCCCCTGCGTACAATGCCTTTGCAAGTTCCGCCGCCTTTGTGGGGTCAACTCCCCTTGCGATGGCGATTATCTTTTCACTTTCAATGCGCTCCATGCGCTGTGTATTGGTCATTGTTATTTACCTTCCTCTCGCGCCCCGTGTTTTCATGAACCGATTGTGCATGCTATTATATTGTAAGCATCGCACATTATCTCTTCGGTTTTACCAAATCAAAAGGTTTTTCTCCTAAAAGAACTGCTTTTACATTTGTAGCCGCCACTTTTCTGCACTCTTCCAATGCTTGCTTGCTCACATAGGCGGTATGCGGTGTAACGAAGCAATTATCAAGCTCGAATAGTGGGTTCATTTGAGGATTCCAGTTATCCATCTTCATCGGTTCTTCTTCGGGATCGTCCAACGCCGCACCCACAATTTTTCTTTCCTTCAATGCATGATACAGCGCCTTATTGTCCACGCATTTTCCCCTGGATACACACACCAAGGATGCGCTTGCTTTCATTAGGTTAAGTGTATCTTCATTTATAATGTGATGCGTCTTTTCCGTGTGCGGTGCAACTACATTTACAATATCGCTCTGTTTCATCAGCTCATCGAGTTCAACCTTTGTAACATCGAAGGTGCTCATATATCCTTGAGAGACATATGGATCATATGCGATCACCTCAAACCCAAAAGCGCGAAGCTTGTTAGCTAAATTTTGTGCAATTCTTCCAAATCCGATAATCCCGTATTTTGCACCTCTAAATCTGGCGATAGGTGCTCTCCAATCTTGCCATTGATAGCTTCCGCTGTGCACGCAAGCGTTGTAGAAAGGGATATTTTTCATCAACATGGTGGACAAGGTAAACGCATGGTCTGCAACTTCATCTATGCAATAATCCGGGACATTCGTGACAACCATGCCATTTTCATATGCGGCTTCCACATCAACGATATCTACGCCAATACCATACCTTGCGATAATTTTGCAATTTTTTAATGCTTCAATCGTTTTTCTTGGGATTTTGGCGTACTGCTGTAGCAAGGCATCCGCATCCTTCGCAAGCTCCGCAAGTCCCTCGCCCGTTTTGCATTTTAGACCGATTACTTCCGCGCCGATAGGCTCTAATATGGCTTTTTCAATATCGTTATCCGGGTAATCATAATCGGTTATATATACTTTGAATTTACTCATTTGCTCTCCTCATCTGAGTTTCACTCTCCCGAAATCAAACCATATGATATATAGTTTGATTTCGGGCAGTGAATAGATTTAATCAGACCCTATTTTTCTATAGCGTAAGCTCTTACAGGAAATCCATCCGCACCAAAGAACTTTATAGGCGCAACAGAAATGATTATATTTTTCCCTGCAATTTTATCCAAATTGCACAAACCTTCCAGTATAACAACTTCATTGTTTGAAAATGCTTTGTGCGTTTCTATGTACCGTTCCGGGTTTAACGACGGAGCCTCAACCCCTACGAGCACAACACCCAATTCAACCAGATATTCACACAGCGCCAATGTCAGCTTGGGATATTCCATGTAATACTTCTCGGTATTATGATATTGCGACCAGCCCGTGTACAACATTATCCTTTTTTTCAAGCGGATTTCTTCTTCGTAGTTGCAAACATCTTTTACATCTATCTCTTCGTTTGCGCCGATATACGTTACATCCACCACACAGCACTCGCCTACACATTTTTCAAGCGGAATTTCTCCAACAGAATAACCTTCTGCCAAAAAGTGCTTTGGAGCATCTATGTGCGTACCCGCGTGTGTATTTATTCCGGCAATCCCAAGATTGTAAAAATCCTTTTCCACCGTATGGCTTTGCTCATACTTCATTGGCGGCGTGCCCGGGAAAACCATGTCGGTAACGCGAAATGGTAAGGATAAATCGTAAATCTTCATGATTCTCCTACTTAAATCCTTCCGTATTTTTTAAGAAGCTGTTCAACCGTTGCCCCGTTTAGTATGTCTTCACGGGCTAATTGTTCATTATCCGCTTGCTGCTTTGCCCTTGCATAGATCTCTTCAAGCTTTTCATGCGGTGCTACAACAACACCGATTTCATCCGCAACCACCAAATCGCCGGGTCTTACTATGATGCCGCCGCAAACAACAGGGGTGTTTATCTCGATGGGCTCTTTTCTTCCCGAGGTGGCGGTGTGTGCCGCTCTGGGGCTTACGTAGGTTGAGTATACGGGGAAGTCGAGCATTTTTGCTTA
>CAYJPI010000004.1:3978-19439 GCA_964372005.1 uncultured Oscillospiraceae bacterium
TTCATCGGTATCCCTTGCGCTACCATCGATAACAACGCCTGCAACACCTGCCGCTTTGCTAAGGCCGGACATTAATCCGCCCCAAATGGATGTTTCGGATTCACCGAACGCGTCGATAACAACAACATCACCGGGCTTGGCAATTTCGAAGATGGCCAAGCAATCAACGATGTCACCGGCTGTTAGCTTAACCGTCAACGCAGGGCCGACGATACGCTTGTTTACCGATCGTGATTTCATTGTGTTGCGCATAACATTATCTCGTTCTTGTGCATCTGTTAGTACGCACGACAAGCTCATCACATCTTTCATTGCCAAAAACTTGTCCATTACCTCTTGATTTACTTCTGCGTGCGGGTTTACAATGTTCTTCATTTTGTTCATTCTCCTCATTAAAAATTATTTAGTATTTTTTCTCTTGCTTGATATTAATACAGCAAGGAATAACACAACTCCGTAAATGATCTTTTGCATACTCATTGGTATATTTATCGCTGAAAGTAGGCCATTTAGCACCACCAAGATAAATACGCCTGCAATAGTTCCTGCATAACTTCCGCTTCCGCCAACTAAGGCTATACCGCCTATGGCAACCGCGGAGATGGATTCCATCTGATATTCATCGCCCATTCCAAGGTACATTTGCCCAAGCCTTCCTGCATATAACACTCCGGCCAGTGCCGCCATCACACCGCAAATGCAATATGCGGATAAAGTTATCCTCTTATCATGCACACCCGAGAACCTTGCGGCTGTAGGATTGTTTCCCACAGCATATAATTTTCTGCCATATGCCGTCTTGTGTAGCACCCACAGAGCAATTACAGATAGCAATATCCAAAACACGAAAATGCCGGAAAGCCCCATAGTGCTTGACATTGAAAAGTTCTGTAACATTTCCGGCGGAGCCGCCCCCGGCGCGCCGCCCGTAATTCCTACAAGCATGCCTTGAAAAATTATGTTCGAAGCCATAGTCATGATAACAGGTGCTATACCGATATACGCAACACCTATGCCGTTAAATAATCCCATGATTCCGCCGACAATCAGTACTATCGGTATGGCTATGAGTAATTTTTCATCGTTACCTTGTGTAATGCCGCCTACCAAAAACGCCGAAACTGTCAACATCCACGGTATTGATAGGTCCATCCCACCGGTCAATATAACGAATGTTTGCCCGAGTGCGGTAATGCCCAAAATTGCCGCAAGTGCTTCTAATACTTTCAAATTATTGGGGCTGGCATAGCCGGGTCTAATGATTGATATAAATGCAAGCAGTGCTATAGCAACTACATACGTCAAAATAATTGTTTTGTTTCTTCCTATAATCAACTTTACACTCATTTGCTTACCTCTTTTGTTTGCGCATTGCATAGTATGCACCGAGAGCCACTGCAAAAATGAGCAACGCCCCTTGCACCAGAGATGTCCAATACGAGGATACCTTTAGAAAAATCAGTACATCTGCAATGTTTCTTAATACAAACGCCCCTGCTATTGTTCCGAGTATGCCTCCCTTGCCTCCGCCGAGTGCTGTTCCGCCCACAACCGCGGCGGCGATTGATAGCATAACATAGCTGCTCCCTGCCGTGGGGGATCCGCTTCCAACCTGGGCGGTTCTGTAAAGCCCGGCTAATGCGGCAAAGAAACCACAAGCTGCGTAAGCTGAAATCTTAACTTTAGTAACGTTTATTCCATTAAGCCTTGCCGCCACTTCGTTGCTTCCAACGGCGTATAGAGCAATTCCGAAACTCGTTCTTTTTATCCATAGCCATGTACCTATCAACAACACCAGGATGATGAATGACACAGGTATCGGGCCAAATCTATGGATGAAAAAGTCCATCAATTGATCGGGTGCCCGTCCCCCATCAACTTTCAACAACAATAGTGCCACGCCGTAACAGATTGATTGAACAACCAATGTTACAATAAATGGTTGCATGCCCGTTTTCAGTATGGTATATCCATTTAGAGTTCCGATAAGTATACCGAACAGGAGGCATGCTACAGAGCCGAGTATCACACTTCCGACCGTATCACCTAAGTATAGTGCCGCAAAGCAATTCGTTACGCACATTACACCGCCTACCGATAGGTCGAATCCGCCGATTAGCAGAACAATGGTTTGCCCTATTGACACGAGCACCAGCATCAATCCCGAATCCATGCTATTAGCAAACCACGATAGTTTCAACGTGTTCGGGTTAATTATCCCCGAGGTCATCGTAAGTACTATTAGCATTATGTAGGGTATAGCATAGATCCAATTGTTTTTTAATTTATTCGATAATACGGCTGTATTATTCATTCACCACACCTCTACCCGTTTCATTGATAGTTTTTTCGCCAATTGAGGCAGCGATAATATTCTCTCGGCTAATTTTATCAATCTCTAAAATTACGCCGATCTTCCCATCGTACATTACCATTACCCTGTCACAAATATTAACAAGCTCATCCGCATCCGTAGAAAAATACAAAACTGTTTTTCCTTCTTCCGCTTGCTTTCTCACCATATCGAACATTTCCTTTTTTGTTCCAACATCGACACCTCTTGTGATATCATGTAAGAGCAACACATCAGGATGAGTACTTAGTATTTTTGATAGAATAACCTTTTGCTGGTTCCCGCCGCTTAAACTTTTTACGGGCATTTGTGCATCTACCGCTTTAACCTTCAGTTTTTCCATGTAGAACTTTACAAGTTCATTTTCTTTCTTCGTGTTAACGCCGATTGCGCCCTTTAGTAATTTTAAAGAGGGGAGAGAAATATTAAAACCGATGGGGAGCGCAGTTATTGCGCCTTGTAATTGCCTGTCTTCAGGTACCAGTGCGATGCCACGGTTATACGCTTGGCGCGGATTTCTTAGCTTTAGTTTTTTCCCATAAAGCTTGATTTCTCCGCTCACCTTATTCTCTCCGAAAAGTGTAAGCAAGAGTTCCGTTTGGCCTTGTCCGGCTAAGCCTCCGATTCCGAGCACCTCACCTTTGTAGGCTTCAAAATCGACGCCGTTAAGTACTTTTGAATCCGAAACGTTTTCTACGCTCAGTGCTACTTCATTTTGCGTATGATTTATAATTTGTGGGAAATAGTCTTTTATGCTGTTGCCTAACATAAGTGCGACAACTTCGCTTAAATCAGCATTTTCAACAGGCATGCTCGCAACCGATTCCCCGTTCCTTAATATAGTCATAGAGTCGCAACCTGTGCGTATTTCCGACATTCTATGGGAAATAAATATTACTATCTTTTGTTGATTGGCTAATTTTCTGGCCAATTTCAATAGCCAATCAACTCTTTCTTCCGTAAGGGCAGATGTAGCCTCGTCCAATATAACTATTTCGGGATCCTTGGACAGTACTCGTAGTATCTCTATCATCTGCCTCTTGGATAGCGAAAGTTCTCCTGCAATAGCGCTTGGATCAATGTCGGTGACATCATACATCTTAAAAAGCTCATGTGTCATTTCGGTTAGCTTTTTCCGGTCAATTCTGCCAAACTTGTCCTTTGGCATTCTACCTATAAATATGTTTTCGCTTACCGTTAGATCAGGGATTGTTGATAGTTCTTGATATACCGTGCCTATTCCGCAATTCATAGCATCTATAGGGTTCTTAATCTTTACGGTTTTTCCATAAACGATAATTTCACCGGAATCTGCACAATGGGCTCCACTAAGCACTTTGAGAAGCGTGCTTTTTCCTGCACCGTTTTCACCCAGAAGTGCATGAACCTCGCCTTTGTTACACAAGAAGGAAACATCCCTCAATGCATACACCCCGTTAAACGCCTTTTTGATATTTTTCAATTCTAAATCTGCCATTTACAGTACCTCTAAACTATTTTGCAATAGTTATTATTTTAATTCGTAATCTGCAACTTCATGTCCGGTAATCTGAACGGGGAAATCAGCGGGCATAATCGGTAGCATCAATGCTCCGGGAAGGTCACGCCAGAAGTTCACATCTTCTTCGATTACTTCGCAAGGGAATCCAATGTCTATTTCCTCTGTTGCGAAGAACGCCGGCGTGTATAGATTGGTTTTTTCAACCGTTTCACCATTTAACACTTTTATTGCAATGTCCATAGCAAGAACGCTCTGTCCTGCATAGTTGTCGGCTGTAACCAAGTCCATATTGCTGTCAACCGCAGCCGCATGGCCTGCATTTGTTGTGTATGCTGCGCAAGGAATAAAGTCTCTTCCCGCCGCCTCAAATGCTTTTTGTATAGTTTCACCGTAAACCTGAGTGTACATGCCATCCAAATCGGGGTTTGCTGCAAGCACGCTTGCTATCGCTTGTTGGCCTGCGCCATCGGCGAATTCACCGGAGAATTCGGCAACAACTTCTATTCCGTTTGCATCAAAAATCTCAATTGCCTTTTCATACATAACATTTCCGACGGTCGAACCCGAAAGGCCTGTATCAATCGCGATCTTATCGCCTGCTTCCAATTTTGCAACCAAGTAGTTTGCCCAACCTGTGGCCATTTCTTCAAAGTTTGTTGAAACGGTATATATTCCTTCAACATCGGCAACCGCATCAAATGTTACACACACCACGCCTGCATCCATCGCTCTTTTAATGCTGGTAGTCAGCCCCGTGGTTGAAGCCGCATCGATAAGAATTGCATCATATCCTTCCGCTACCAATGCATCAATGGATGCGGATTGAGATTCGGGGTTGTGTTCACTGTTTACAACGGTCAATTCTACTATATCTTTATATTCATCTTTTTCAGCGGCAACAACGGCTGATTTTATCATTAGCTGGCGCCAATCGTTTCCAACATACGAGTTGCTTAGAGCAATCCTGTATTTCCCGTCATCTTCGCCCGTCGCTTCTTCTGCCGGGGCACTACATCCCGACAACACAACCGTTAGTGCATAAATCGACAGCACAAATAAAGCCCACATTCTCTTTTTCATCTTTTCTTCCTCCAACAGATATTTTTTTTTGATAAGTTGACCTGCATCATATCAAATTTAATTATTTTTTGGTACACTAAATAAACCTATGTAAAATAGTTCATGGGAAATAGCGTATTCGATTATTTTCTTTATATTTCTAAAGCGTCAATTGTTTCTTCAATATGCCTTTTCATTAGTAAGGAAGCTATCTCAACATCCTTGTTTATTATTGCCTCCAAAATTCTTCCATGGTATCTCAAACCAATTTCCGATCCGATTTTTAAGTTTGTCATAGACTGTGAAGTTTCTAATACTCCAATGAGCAAAGTGTTTATTGAAACTACTATGGGGTTATTTGTGCCTTTTGCAATTATTCCGTGAAATTTATAATCTTCTGAGTAAAACTCGGGTTGATCCGCTAGTTTAACCATTTTTTCGTGGCATTCTATAAGTTCTTGTATATGCTGTTCATTGCAATTATTAATAAATTCGATAACGTTTCCGGGTTCAAACTGCAACCTGAATTTTAGCACGTCCATCAAGTCCATAGGTTGCAAATTCATAAGTGGTACTACATTTTCAAGTATGTTGAGCAAGTTGATTTCAGCAACATAGGTACCGGAGCCTTTCTTCTTTTCCAATACACCCAATGCTACACACTGCTCCAATGCTTCGCGCACAGCGATCCTGCTGACAGACAGTTCTTCGCACAATTTCATTTCAGAGTAAATCTTATCACCGGTTTTCCACCGCTGCTGCCTGATTTCTTCCAATATAAAATCGTATACTACTTTTGATAACGTATCATTCATCTAGCTTTGAACCGTCCCATCTATTTGAATTTTCAATCACCAACCTTGAAGCTGTATTACATCTTGTTTCTATAATTTCATTTTATCAGATTAATTTGGTTTGTCAATACCCATTTTACATTTTTTTTAAAAAAGTTGTATTACAGCTTTTTGAATTGTTTTGATTCACTTGTCTTGTATATTTACCTCCCCAAACATAATGGCTTATTCACCAATAGCAAATAGATATTGTAGGCAATGTCTACAAAGACACCTAAATCTCCCCCAACAATTTCTATTGACACAACTGCACAACTTTAGTAGAATAATATTGCTGAAACGGTTAGTTTCTTCTAACTTACAGTTTATAAACATGCCCCTGTTGATTTAATGAGAATTGTGGGCATAGTATAATATTGAATTTTCAGAAAGGTTGGTGCATTAGTATGCAAAACGTCCAAAAAGAGTGGGAGGGTTTTAAGCTCGGGAGGTGGTCAAACACATCTATCAACGTGCGCGACTTTATTGTGAAAAACTACAAGCCGTACGACGGTGACGAATCATTTTTGCAAGAAGCGACAGATGCGACAAATAAGCTCTGGCAGCAGGTTATGGAATTGTCAAAACAAGAGAATGAAGCGGGTGGCGTGCTTGACATGGATACTAAAGTTGTATCCACAGTTACCTCTCACGCTGCCGGCTATCTGAACAAGGATCTTGAAACCATTGTAGGATTTCAAACGGATAAACCCTTTAAAAGGGCATTGCAGCCGTTTGGCGGAATACGTGTGGCAGAGCTTGCTTGCGAAAAGAATGGATACAAACTCGACGATGAGATAAAAGATATCTTTACAAAGTATCGCAAAACCCATAACAGTGGCGTTTTTGATGCATATACGGATGAAATGAAGCTGGCAAGAAAGTCCGCTATAATCACAGGTCTTCCCGATGCTTACGGCAGGGGTAGAATAATCGGAGACTATCGCAGGGTGGCATTATATGGCACAGACAAGCTGATTGCAGACAAAAAGCATCAAAGATATACGTCGCTCGTGCGCATGACCGCTGAAAACATTCAGCTAAGAGAAGAGCTTTCAGAGCAAATAAGAGCACTGGAAGAGCTGAAAATGTTGGGAGAAATTTACGGGTACGATATTTCAAAACCGGCGGCGAATGCGAAAGAAGCAATACAATGGATGTACTTTGGATATTTAGCCGCTATAAAAGAGCAAAACGGAGCGGCGATGAGCCTTGGCAGAACGTCTACTTTTATCGATATATATATTGAGAGAGACTTGGAAAAAGGGTTGATCACCGAGGAGCAGGCGCAGGAGTACATCGACCACTTCATCATGAAGCTGCGGCTTGTTAAGTTTGCAAGAACGCCGGATTACAACACTCTTTTCTCGGGAGATCCTACATGGGTTACAGAGTCGATTGCCGGAGTTTGCGTGAGCGGTAAGCACATGGTTACCAAAACAAGCTATAGGTATCTGCACACGCTTGACAATTTAGGCCCTGCACCCGAGCCGAATTTAACGGTGCTGTGGTCCTTGAGCTTGCCCGTCAAGTTCAAAGAGTATTGTGCAAAAATGTCGATCAAAACATCCTCCATCCAATATGAAAACGATGATTTGATGAGGGAATATCACGGGGATGACTACGCCATAGCTTGTTGTGTTTCTTCCATGAAGGTTGGCAAGGAGATGCAGTTCTTCGGAGCAAGGGCTAATTTGGCGAAGTGCCTTCTCTACGCAATCAATGGTGGTGTTGATGAGATAATGAAAGTTCAAGTCGGCCCAAAATATCGCCCTGTTGAAGGCGATTATCTGGATTTTGATGATGTAATGGGGAAATTCCACGACATGATGGAGTGGCTTGCGGAATTGTACGTAAATACACTTAACATCATCCACTACATGCACGACAAATATTGTTACGAGAAACTGCAGATGTCACTTCACGATAGAGAAGTAAAGCGATATTTTGCAACGGGCATTGCCGGACTTTCGGTTGTGGCGGATTCTTTGAGCGCCATAAAGTATGCTAATGTTAAAGCGGTTCGGGATGAAGACGGAATCGTTACGGAATATGAAATAGAAGGCGATTTCCCCCAGTTCGGCAATAATGACGATAGAGTGGATGATATTGCAAACGATCTTGTGCGTTCGTTTATGGACAAGATAAAAAAACACCA
Organism: uncultured Oscillospiraceae bacterium; assembly: GCA_964372005.1. Taxonomy (GTDB): domain Bacteria; phylum Bacillota; class Clostridia; order Christensenellales; family CAG-138; genus CAYPKG01. The sequence goes on from CAYJPI010000004.1 coordinate 11,883, forward strand.
CACCTACAGGCACGGCGTTCCCACTATGTCAATATTGACAATTACTTCAAATGTTGTATACGGCAAAAAAACAGGAAGCACGCCGGACGGCAGGAAAAAAGGCGTACCCCTTGCGCCGGGAGCAAACCCCATGCACGGAAGGGACAAGCAGGGAGCGGTTGCGGCGCTTTCCTCCGTTTCTAAGTTACCATTTAGGCATGCGCAGGACGGAATTTCAAATACTTTCTCAATCATCCCGGGTGCGCTTGGCAAAGATGATAGTGTATATATGGGTGATTTAGATTTAGATATTTTTGATGATGCCCAAAGCGATGAGTAAAGTTAGCGATTTGGTTTCAACGATTGATAGATTGATGCAGCAGGGAACTGCGCATATTAACGTGTTGACCAACGACGATAGGGAAGGCATTAGCGTGCACGAACAGAAACCGGGATGCGCTGTTTCGGGCGCTTGTTGCCAACCTACGGAAAACATTGAGGAGATCAGAAAGGAATATAACAATGGAAAACCAACAACAGGTACATAATTTGGTTGGGTTACTGGATGGATATGTGCAAAAGGGTGGACATCATTTAAACGTGAACGTTTTTTCGAGGGAGACGCTTTTGGATGCGCAAAAACATCCGGAAAAATATCCGCAATTAACGATAAGAATTTCGGGCTATGCGGTTAATTTCAACAAACTCACCAAGGAACAGCAGGAAGACGTTATTTCAAGAACCTTCCACGAAAGCATATAACAGATTTTGCAATCCCCTTGAGTTTTGGCTTGAGGGGATAGTGTTTTGTATGAAAGGACATCAAATTGAAAGGATACGTGCATTCTTTTGAAAGTTTCGGTACGGTGGACGGCCCCGGTATAAGGTTCGTGGTATTCTTTCAGGGTTGCCCCCTGCGTTGCAAATACTGCCACAATCCCGATACGTGGAAACCCTGCATAGGAAATGAGTATTCTGCCACAGAAATTTTAGAGAAATACGATAGTTGCGTTGAGTTTCTAAGGGATGGCGGCATTACCGCAACGGGCGGTGAGCCACTGATGCAGGTGGATTTTTTAACGGAACTCTTTAAGAAGTGCAAAGAAAAAAAAATACACACCTGCCTTGACTCTTCAGGTGTGACTTTTAATGCTTCCAATACGCAAAAAATCGACTTGCTCATGACATACACCGACCTCGTGATGCTTGACATTAAACATATTGATGATGAAAAACATAAGGAATTGACCGGTGTTTCCAATAAGAACATTTTGGAATTTGCAAAGTATTTATATGAAATAAAAAAGCCCGTGTGGATAAGGCATGTATTGGTGCCGGGGATTACAACACATGAAGATGATTTAGTCGGCTTGGGTTATTTTTTGGGCGGGCTGAATAATGTTAGAGCGCTGGAGGTTCTTCCATATCATACGATGGGAAGTGTAAAGTATAAGCAGCTTAATATGCCGTTGCCGCTTCAAGGTGTGCCCGAGGCAACTGCTCAGCAGGCGGCCGACGCGCGAAAATTGATAATAAAAGGTATAAGGCAAAAAAGGGAAGAATGATGAAAAAGAAAAAGCAATATTTACATGAATTTTTTAAAGCGGTTTTTGCGGGCATTGCGATAGCGCTTGCTGCAACCGGCTATCTCATTATTGAAAATGAACTTGTAGGAACGGTTTTGTTTACAATCGGGCTTTTTATAATATACTCGATGGAGCTAAATTTATATACCGGCAAGGTGGGTTTTGTGTTGGAAGACAGAAATCCGCTTCAAGTTGCGGTAATATGGCTGGGTAATTTAGCCGGTGCATTATTCTATACGCTTTGTATACTAAACACACGACTTGCGGATGCTACGGAACTTATAAATCATGCAATCTATAAAACTGAAATCAAACTATCCGATGACCTATTGAGCATGTTTATAATGGCGTTTTTTTGCGGACTGCTGATGTATGTGGCGGCAAAAGCGTATAAATTTACGCATAATACGCATAATGCAGTCGGAGGATATGTTGCGATGTTTTTGTGCGTGCCCATGTTTTTATATTTAGGGTTTGAACACAGTGTGGCAAATATGTTCTACTTTTCCGTTGCGGGATTATGGACCGGCGAAGCGATTATAAGCCTTTTGGTTGTATCCGCCGGCAATGCTGTGGGCGCTGTAATGTTAAGTGCGGTGAGTTTGATATTCAGCAGAAAGGAATGATTCATTATATGTGCATTCCTGCTATAATCATGCTTTTTTGTGGACTTCGTAATGGTGGCTTCTCGCTCTTGAATGGTCGGATGTCGATTTTGATGCTAAAACACTGAGCGTAAGTAAGTCAGCGTGGTTTGAAATGCACATTCACAAAAATCCCCATTCTGTCGCAAGGCGACAGCACAAATCGGCAATAACTGTTACACTCGGGGATTGTAACTGTAGTAAGCAAATTGCAACCCGCAAATGCTCCGTCGGCTATTAATTCTACCGGAACCCCATCTATTTCGTTGGGTATATTTGCGGAGGTAATAGTATTTTCGGCAGGTGTAATTGCTCCACGAAATTTATCAAACTGTACAATGCCGCACACGAAATTAGCGCTATTCCCGACCGTGATTGTCGTTTCAGTGTAATTTTGCAGATCAATTTCGGAAAGCTCGGGCTGTTGCTCATCTTCGGGCGTACCCTCGGGTTCACCTTCACCCTCCGGCGCATCCTCGTCCTCCGAAGGCTCGCTTGCGACGGGCGATCCACCACATTCACTTCGATGACAGGCATTGGAGTATCGAGCGCCATGGTGAAATTCTCACTCGCAAAAGAGGCGGTATACTCGAAGGAAGCCACCGCATCGGTTGAGAAGGTTGTTCCCTCGGCGATATTCCACGTTAAGAGAACCTCATCCTCCACCACCATGCCCTAAGCAATTGAAAAAGCATCGTAAAGCACAAGAAAGCGGTTATGAATTTATATGTAGTCTTATTTCTTTGTTTTCCCCATTAGTAATTCTGTTGACAAGTATATTTTTCATATACTTCTCTCATTCTTATTGTTTCGTTTATTATGTTATCGCCAAACTTACGAAGGTGGCGGTGGGGGATCGAGTATGGTATCAATATTGCCGAGTAGAAGTCGATTAGCAGTTGTGCAAAATCGCCTTTGCCTTCACCGTATACGCACTCGGCGACCATTTCGTTTATTTCCGCTTCACTCAGACCAAGTATATTATTGTTTTGTAGGTTCTCACCATATTTGTCGTTTACCGCATCGTTGATGGTATCCGCTTTCTTCTTTGACCGATTTCTCTGTTGGCTTGATGTTGCCGTAGTAGAGTTTTTCTATTATTTCTCGCATTGTTTCACCTCCCTTCGTTAGCAACACACAGTATCACAGGTTGGGGGGAATAGCTACCGGAATAATTGCTGAAGTGGGAAGATCTTATTTTTGCCCTGTGATAGGCACATTTTCAGATGTGGGTCTGTTGACAAAGTCCTTTTGCACGCATTTTTTAAAAATAAACATGCCTATTTTAGGCGCTTTTTCATGCGCGTTTTTCCTTAAAATCGAGTTTGTCAACAGACCCATGTCTGAAAATGCGCTCTGCTCAGTGAAATTGCTATATTTGAAAACCTGTTTTTTGCGATGCGGTAAAAACTGAAAAGAAGCACAAAGTAGGCCTTTGCAAACAGACCCAACCACAAAAAAAACTCCCCTTTTGAGTAGGGGAGTCGTGGCACTATGTTATTTTAGCCGGTTGAATTGAAAACTCGCAACACCGGTTCGGCAAAAATATACTTTCTGCGTTGCCGTTATTCGAAATACCTCCGGTATTACTCAATCATCCGCCTTGAAAAACAAAATTTTCGTTCGATTAGCTATTTGCTCTTTTCAATTTAAGTGCCTATGAGTTATCAGGGCATCTGTCAGCTGTCTTCCCTATTCCCAGCCTCTTCGGCATCCCATCCGTTATCCCGGCCCCCGGTCATCTCCCGGTTGATATGAATAATGCGTTCCGCTGGCGTGCGAAGTGTTGTTTGTTGTTTTAACGGTTAAAACTTCTTGGTTTCTATTTAACACTAATTCAAAATAATATTCTTTATTAGGTTCTATAGTCATAGACGGCACCATTACGGTTTTATCGTTAAACTCATACCTGTTGCCGCCTTCAATAGGTATTGCCTTTTCAGGATTATGGAGTCCGTTCGGAAAATAGTATGTATTGCCTTTGGCATCCACAACAAAATGTTCTTCGGTAAGACCTTCTACTTGGCTTATTATACTCGTGCTGCACTCCGCACCGTTAAATATTGCGGCGTTAATATGCGCACCTCCTCTCAAACCATCCACAAACGGAAGTACAACTATGCCGTTCACTCGGATCAGCTCATTACGTAAGCCTCCGTCTATGGCTATTCCGCCGCTGCCGGCGACGTCTCCGGATTCAAATTGGGGGTGTCCAGCTATCACATCACCCCATGCGAATTCAGCTTCCTCTATTCTTTGGTCATAGAGGTGTGCTGAAACGTTTAGCAGGGATAGGTCACCGTAGTCAACGCCGGTAACACTATTAAAATGCTGAACGGCATCGTAAACCCTCTGCGTAGCAACTTGAGTATTCTCTGCCATTTCAATTTCCCTGTTTAAACTTAACAGTTCCTCTTTATCACTTAAAGTCATATCAATTTCAATGCCAAGATCCTCACGAGGCCTAGCCAAGTCAAAAGTATATAAGTCTTGAGCAAATGCCGTAACACTCATTGAGAGTGCCAAAGTAGAAACCACCAATAAAACAATAATTTTTTTCATTTTTTTCTCCCTTATTATTTAGGATAGATACTTTAAGCCACATTCTACCTAATGTTTACTTTAACTATAATACATTTTGGGAAAGATGGCAACTGTATTCTTTGAGAATTCACGCCCTTTTCATGAACATTTTAATCACCTGATTGCATATGTTGTTCTGTATATCGTTATGGACGGCAAAAAAAGGTTTTATCTATTAGCATAGGCTATAACGAAAGCGCCAAAATACGGCTTTCTGCGCTAAACACTATCTAAGAAATCGTGGGATAATAGACATTTTAATTATTTGCGTTGATGGGTTTAGTGGCATGAAGCCGATAATACGCGTTCTGCCTTATCTCCCTTTTTCACATAGAATGATGTTACCCCCTCGCGTGTCCTTGTGAAATAAATGTGCTCTCCGTCGTTTAAAATTGCAAAATAATTTTCATCTGCACTGCGAGAAAGCCAAGTCCGTCCAAACATAGTCTTGACGATACTGTTCCCACGCGATGAATCCCTTTTGTTTCGACACCACCTCATCGCTCAGCCGCTTTGCTGCTGTTGAGAAAGCTTCCCTTGTTAACCCCGAGCGGTAATTTTCGGTCGCTTTACTGCTTAACTTTATGTCCGAAATTGTAGCATAGACCCACATGACATGTTGGCTTAAATCCCCGTCCGCAATTGATACATTTTAATTCTTCTTGCATTTTTTTGCCCCCACATGCCTTGGTTGCTTTTTATTTTAGAAGGGGGACTGGTCGGGCGGTAGGTACGGGATGGTTTGACGGTTACAAGCGCCTTATGCCCATATCAAAGCTGATTTCAAATTAGATTGCCGCATGATAACATGCGCGTCATGTGCTATAATACAAATAATAAGAAAAGTACACATGACGGAATAACAAAAACGAGGAGCGATAGTATGCATGACATGAGTGTACCGGAGTTACATATACTGATTCAGATTATATACTTACTATTTACGGTTATGCTTCTTCTTAGCAATCGCTATGACAATAAAGAGCAAGACAAAGCAAGCAAGCTTATGACCGGCATCTTTCGGCTTGTTGCCCTAAAGGTAGTATTTACTATTTGCAGGCTTTTTTTGAGCAACCATGCTTTCCTCACAACGATTAACATCATTTGCACCATGGGCGAATTTGCCTTGCCTATTCCTGTTGCGATACTCTATGCGGGATATATAAAAGAGCTGGTGCGTGACAAAAGCCTTGTTCCCCAAAAACTCATGACTGTGTTTAATATTTTTTCCATCTTTATTTTGTTGGCGGCAATCAGCTCCATGTTTTACCCTTCGATATTTGCCTTCGTAGACGGAAAATATCAAGAAGGGCCGTTTATCGATGTGTACAACGGCCTGTTTGTGTTGGTTATGGGGCTATTGTATTGCGTTATAATCAAATGCAAGCAAGGGCTTACGAAGCGCGAATTTTTGTTTTTGCAAAGTTATTTGGTTGCGCCTGCTTGTGGGGCGCTTTTACAGGTGATGATTGATACGGAGTTTAACTTTGTAAACCTCGGCTCAATTCTCGGCATAACGTCGGTTTATATCACGGTTCATATGGATAGAGGCAGGCAACTTGCCTTGCAAGAAAAAGAAATAACGAACAGCAAGGTTTCGCTCATGATGTCGCAAATACAGCCGCACTTTTTGTACAATTCCTTAAACGCGATCTATCATCTTTGTGACCAGAACCCCGAGCGTGTGCAAAAAGCCATAGGTGATTTTGCCGAGTATATGCGAGCAAACTTGGATTCCATCAACCAAACCGCACCTATTCCCTTTGAAAAAGAACTAAAGCATATAGAAACATACCTATCGCTTGAGAAAATGCGTTTTGATGAAGAACTGAATATTGTTTATGACATAGAAACCACTATTTTTAAAGTTCCGTCGCTATCCGTTCAGCCTATAGTCGAAAATGCCGTCAAGCATGGATTGTGCCAAAAAGAAAGGGGCGGCACGGTTACGATTTCAACCAAAGAATACGAGAATTATTTTGAAATTGAGGTTCGCGATGACGGAGTGGGGTTCGACCCGACGGAACAGAAAAACGACGGAAAAAGCCACGTGGGAATAGACAATGTACGACACAGACTATATACTATGATAGGTGGTACGCTCTTTATTAAGAGCAACATAGGGCAGGGCACAACAGCCACATTCACGATACCGAAGGAGGGCTGAGCTGTGAGAATCATTGCGGTAGATGATGAAAAAATCGCACTAAACGGGCTTGTTTCGGCGATAGAAAAAGCCTGTCCCGGGGCAGATGTGGCTTCTTTTATGAATGCGAAAGAAGCACTGGAGTTTGCCAAAGAAAACCCTTGCGCTGTCGCTTTTTTGGATATCCAAATGCGAGGGATGGACGGCATAGAGCTTGCAAAACAGCTGAAAGTCGCGGACAATAACATAAACATAGTATTTACAACGGGGTATGCCGAATACAAAGGCGATGCTATGGATTTACGTGCGAGCGGATATTTGTTAAAACCCATAACTTCAGAAAAAATCGCAACGGAAATTGAAAACTTACGCCATCCGATAGTTATGGCGGCCACTAAAAGTGTATCTGTGCATACTTTTGGGAACTTTGAAGCCTTTATAGACAATAAGCCTATAAAATTTCAATATGAGAAAGCAAAGGAACTTTTCGCCTACTTAGTAAACAGACAAGGCGCATTATGTACCAACAGCGAAATTATGACGATACTCTGGGAAGATGAAGTCAAAAACTCCTATATTCAAAATATCAAATCCGATTTATGCAACTCTTTGCCCGATG
>CAYJPI010000005.1:0-14371 GCA_964372005.1 uncultured Oscillospiraceae bacterium
TACAGCGCGATTTGTATCGTGCAATAGTGGTAACCGATCCTGTTTTGGTTACACAATACATAGATGAAGCGACAACGCATTCAGAAAACCTTATGGAAGCCATTGCCGTGTTGGAGCGAACCTACACGGGTAATCCTCAGGATATAGTCGACCTTCAGGCACTCATTGTAAGCGGCCGCGAAACTCGCATGCGCATTACCGAACTGATCCTCGAAAGCCCCTCCGAGGTTATCCCCGAAGCGGATCAGCTTTTGCGCGAAGTGTATGATGTAACGCTTGATGATGCATATAATATCTTGAACACTATCAACACTACCGTGCAAGAGCAAGCGGAAGCGCTCGTCCAAAGCGAGGTTAACCGCGCGAACAATACCATATTGTTCTTTTTAGTTATGATAGGTGTATGCGGCATATTCATTTTCTTCCTCATCTTTGCAACGATAAGGCGAATCACCGTGCCGATGAGAAATATCTCCGACCTATTAAATAGCATGAGCGAGGGCGATTTGAGCAAACTTGGCGAGGTAGACGGCAAGGACGATTTTGCCGTCCTCACCGCGAATTTCAATGCCATGATCACCCAGCTTGGCGATTACACCTCGCAGATCGATGTTAATATGCGCGAGATGGCAGTCGGCAACTTCGCCATGGATAATCCGCCACATGGATTCGTGGGTGATTTCAAAGGCATCGAAACTTCCATGAAGAAGATGAACTCCGACATTTCGCAAACTATATCTGAGATAAGCATGCTTGCCGAGCAGGTTTCGCAGGGCTCCGAGCAGGTTGCGATGGGTTCACAGTCGCTCGCACATGGTACAACCGAGCAGGCCGCATCCGTGGATGAACTTGCAAGCACCATAACCGCCATCTCCGAGCAGATACAAAGCAATGCCAAGAACTCCTCGCGTGCAAGCGAAATGGTTGAATCTTCGGCAAGCGCATTCGAGCAGAGCAATGCGCGCATGCAACAGCTCATGCGCTCTATGGCCGATATCGATGCAAAGTCTAAGGAGATAAGCAAGATTATAAAAACCATCGAGGATATCGCATTCCAAACCAACATACTCGCGCTCAACGCCGCGGTAGAAGCGGCACGTGCAGGCGAAGCAGGCAAGGGCTTTGCGGTTGTTGCGGACGAAGTTCGTAACCTCGCAGCTAAATCGGCAGAGGCCGCAAGCGGCACAACAGCGCTCATCGAAGATTCCATCAAGGCGATCAACACCGGCGTTCAGCTTGCAGAGGTTACAGCAAGCGAAATGCGTGACGCGGTGAGCGGTGTAGGCAAAACAAAACAGTTCGTGGGTGAAATCACGAATGCATCCATAGCACAGGCGGAAGCACTTTCGAATGTTACCGTCGGACTCGACCAGATTTCGATGGTCGTTCAGTCCAACAGCGCAACGAGCGAGCAGAGCGCGGCCGCAAGCCAAGAGCTATCAGCGCACTCCATCAACCTCAAAAACTTGGTTTCACGCTTTACTCTTTCGCAAGAGCATTCGAGAGGGACAACATCGTCCATGCATGCGCTCACATCGGGTAGCATAGACTATGACGATCCGTTCTCGATAGGCGACTCGATGTCGATGTAGGGCTTAAACAGTGGGGATTTATCCCTTACATCGGGGGCGACCCCGTATAAACACAACAAAGGAGAGATACGATGAGATTATTAACAAGATCGGATTTTGACGGTTTAGCTTGCGGGGCACTTTTGAAGGAACTCGGCATCATAGACAGCTGGAAATTCGTTCATCCCAAGGATATACAGGATGGGCTTGTGGAGGTTGACGAAAACGATGTTATGGCCAACATCCCCTATGTACCCGGTTGCAAGCTTTGGTTCGACCATCATACGAGCGAGAATGAGCGCCTTGGCGACAGTGTCACCTATGAGGGCATGAGCCGCCTTGAGGATAGTGCCGCGCGCGTTATTTACGAATATTACGGCGGCAAGGATCGCTTACCCCATTTCGAAGAGATGGTTAAAGCGGTTGACAAGGTTGATGCGGCGAAGCTCACCGCTGATGAGATTTTGAACCCCACAGGCTGGGTGCTTCTCGGCTTTATCATGGATCCGCGCACAGGCCTTGGGCGTTTCCGCGATTTCCGCATAAGCAATTACGCGCTTATGGAAGATCTCATGGATGCATGCCGCACACAGAACATCGATGAGATTCTCGAAAATCCCGATGTTAAGGAGCGCGCCGAGCTTTACTTCGAGCAGGACAAGCTCTTCCGCGAAATGGTGGCCAAGCACACAACAACGCATGGCAATGTTATCGTGTCCGACTTGAGGGATGTAAACCCCATCTACACGGGCAATCGCTTCCTGATATACAGCTTGTATCCCGAGCAGAACATCTCCATGTGGGTTGTTGATGGGCGAGCAAAGCTAAACTGCCCCATCGCTGTAGGGCATAGCGTACTCAACCGCACATCGAAAACCGATGTAGGCAACCTCATGCTCAAGTATGGCGGTGGTGGGCATCGTCAGGTGGGTACTTGCCAGATCGATTACGACAAGGTAACGGATGTTATCGGCGAGCTCGTTAAAAAAATGAATGAAGATGGCTAATTTTTAGCCTTGCTATGGCCGCTTGTGCATGTGCATGAGCGGCTGAAGCGTCAAAAAAGTGTTCTGAATAGTATCAACAACACACAGGCATTTTCTACCGTTGCATATACATAAGCAATTCATTTCAAACTAATACAGATTTCTACACCACCATAATATTATAATGCGGAGGTGCACATGAACGTTACATTTTACGGCGCGGCTCGGTCCGTCACCGGTTCCTGTCACATGCTCAACTGTCTCGACAAAACTATACTCATCGATTGTGGTATGCGCCAAGGTGTTGATGCGAAGGGCGTGTACGGCGAAGGTACTTTCCCGTTCGATGCGGCATCCGTAGATGCGGTGCTTATCACCCATGCGCATATCGACCATACGGGGCTTGTGCCCTTGCTTGTAAAGCAAGGGTTTACGGGGCGCATAGTCTCCACGGCCGCAACAGCAAGGCTATCAACCATCATGCTACCCGATAGCGGCCACATCCAAGAGATGGAAGCGGAGTGGGTTAACCGCAAGCGTGCCCGTGCGAACCAAGACCCCATCGAGCCTTTATACACCGTCAAAGATGCACAAAACGCACTCAAGCTATATCATGGTGTTGAGTATGGCGAGATTGTAGAGTTGTTTGATGGGATAAAGGTGCGCTTTACCGACATCGGGCACTTGCTCGGTTCGGCGGCCATCGAGGTGTGGGGTGAGGAGGACGGCAAGCGCACGAAGGTTGTGTTCTCGGGCGATGTAGGCCGCGACGATAGGCCCATCATACGCGATCCCGAGGATATTACCGAGGCCGACTATCTCGTTATGGAGAGCACATATGGCAACCGCAACCATCAAAAGGGCGATGATGCGGCGAAGAAAACCCAGTTCGCAAATGTACTGCGCACGGCACTCTCGCGCGGCGGCAATGTGGTTATACCTTCGTTTGCCGTTGGGCGCACGCAGGAGATACTATATTACATCAAGGATTTACTGGCAAGGAATGTAGTGTACGGGCTTGAAAATGTGCCCGTGTACATCGATAGCCCCTTGGGCATTGAAGCAACGAAGATATACGAGCGCTCCTCAAAGGGATATTACGATGAGGAAGCACTCGAGCTATCGAAAGAGGGTTCACCCTTCGATTTCCCGACACTTCGCATAGCAAAGACGGCGGATGAGAGCAAGGCCATCAATTTTGTAAGTGGTAGCGCGATTATCATCTCCGCGAGCGGTATGTGCGATGCAGGGCGCATTCGCCACCACTTAAAGCACAATCTTTTCCGCGCGGACAGCACCATACTCTTTGCCGGCTATCAGGCGCAAGGCACGCTGGGGCGCGCTCTCATCGATGGAGCGAAGAAGGTTAAGCTATTCGGTGAAGAAGTGCACATTAACGCAACCATAGAGCAAATTGAGGGCTTCTCAGGCCATGCAGGCAAGGATGAGCTTATATCGTGGATGCAGGCGATATCTCCCAAGCCCAAGAAGGTATTCCTCGTGCACGGCGAAGTTAGCGCGCTTGAAAGCTTGGAGAGTGCGATAAAGAGCCTCGGCTATGAAACGGAGATCCCTTCGCTCGGCTCGAGCTACGATCTTGTTATGGGCACGCAAAAAGACCCCGAGTTGCCCGCCGAAGAGGTTATCGACATCGCAACGAAGGAACGCGGCTACGGCATACGCACCTTGCTCGAGGATATGGAGAAATTGCTCGACCGCACAGCGGATAGAAGAAGCCCCGATATGGAGCTGAAGCTCACCATACTCGAAGCGGATATGAAAGCACTTGTGGACAAATGGGGCTCTATAATAGGATAAGTTTTGAGGGTGGTATGCAGCAAAGCTGCATATTGCGACACTGTTTATACTAAAGTTCTGCAAGCCTCGATGGCGGCATTACACTGATGTAGTGACCCGAATATGCAAACAAGGCCGCCATCCTTTGCAGCGCGAGATGCGAGGTAAATTCCCTCCCTAAGCGATGTACATGCTACGGCGTTAAGCCCGGCACTTTCGGCCACGATACATAGGCTTTCGGCATCTATCGCGCGAGCATCCCCATCGATGGGGATGGTGTAAACACGCATAGCATAGGGCAGTAGCGGTATTAAACATGAGGTGATGTCCTTATCGCCCATCATGCCGCAAACGAACACAGCACGTTTTTCGCGCATCACACTCGGGTAGGCAACCACCAAGCTCGCAATGAGCGCGTGCACGCCTATCGGGTTGTGTGCGCCGTCAACTATCAATTGCATATTGTTTGAGGGTATGCACACGAATCGCCCCGGCCATTTTAAGTTGATGAAGCCATCGCGCATGTTTTCATGGCTGACGGGGAAACCCCTCTTAGCGAGCGCATCCAATATGGCCATCGCCATTGCGCCATTTTCCGCCTGATATGCACCGGAAAGCGATAGCGGGTACACCTCGCCGCCGGTATGTAGCACCACGCGCCCATTATGAAGGGTGTATGTTATTGAGCTACTTAGCTTGCCATCACTCAAATGTAGGGCAGGGGGTGGGCATATGGTTAATCTCGTGCATTGTTCGGATGCTTTGTTTATCACAACATCCATCACTTCTGCGCTTTGCTTTAACAGCACAACATGCGAACCTTCTTTGATTATACCTGCTTTTTCAGCGGCGATCTTTGTGATGGTATTTCCAAGTTGGGCGGTATGGTCTAGGCCTACTCGCGTTATCGCGCATACAAGCGGCGCTTCGATGCAGTTCGTTTGGTCGAGCCTGCCACCAAGCCCCGTTTCAAGCACCACTATGTCGCACTTTTGCTCATCAAAAAGCAAGAATGCAAGCGCTGTTACTATCTCGAAAAATGTGGATGAAAGCTCCACCACATGCGGATAAATAACTTGCATCGCACGCGCCAAGGTCTCGTCGGAGACGGGCTCGGCATTTATCATTATTCTTTCATTAAATGTTTCTACATAGGGTGATGTGAAGAGCCCCGTCTTATACCCCTGCGCACTCAAAGCGGCGGCAGTTAGCGCGGCGGTAGAACCCTTGCCGTTCGTTCCTGCAATGTGCACGAATTTGAGCCGCTTTTCGGGCGAACCTATGCGCACAAGAAGGCTGCGCATCTTCGTAAGATTCGCTTTTTTCGGGAAAACCATAGCGTTTTTGAGTATCTCGTGAACCTCTTCAATATGCATATATTATACCAATCGCTCAAGTTCAACGAATTGCCTGTCCTTTTTGGAAATCGCACCGAGCGCTTTCACGCTTGCGCGCCCCAATCCCCTTACGGCAATTACATCATCTACGTCGATAGCCTTTTCTTTCTTTATACACACCTCATGATTAAGGGACACCAGCCCCGCATCTATATACTCTGCCATGCGTGAACGAGAAAGTGAGAAAGCCGAGGCCGCCACACTGTCGAGCCGCATGCTCTTTACCGTTGTTTTTATGTGTTTAACATGTCTTTCGGGCAGTTCAAGTTCATTTAGTTTAACTATTTCAACATGGGCGGCGAACCTGCCTATACTCGTTAGAGTATCCCGCAAAAAAGCATCCATCGGTGCGCGCGTTATGGCATAGGCGCGCGTGCCTTCGTTTAACACGAGTATGTCACCGATCTTTTCGCGCTTTATGCCAAGGCCGAGTATTGCCCCAAGATAATCGCGATGCGTGAGCGAGTGCGAAAACTTCACATCTATCCTAACCGCGCTCAGCACATCCTCCTTATCCTCCCATTCGGGTAAGAAGAGAAGAACCTTGCGCTCCGCACCGTCGAAACCGCCAAAAAACTCACTGCCTCGTGTACGCTTTGCGATATGGTTAACCTCGGCTTGTTCGCTTTCGCTCAGAAAATCGCTAACAAGCAATATCTCATTGCGCGAGAACCTATCGGCAAGCTCCTCAATCCTTTTTTTCATACTTTAGCTCAGTGCCGACATCTCGAGGGCATTGTAGATTACATTAGCCGCCTCATCGATGCGCGGGCCGGGCCTATCCATCACCGCGGCAGGCACGGAGAACACGCGCCCCTGAGTTACCGCCCTTAGCGTTGCGAATGATCCCGACTCGATGAAAGCATCAAGCGAGTACGCACCCGAAACTAGTATTACATCCGGGTTCATCTCGGTAAGCTCGGAAGCGCTATGCAATATGAAAGCTTCCTTCACGGCGGAAGGATCGCTCGCTTTAAGCATCTCGGCGGCCGTGGGGGTGGTTAAACCGCCCGACAATGTGATAAGCTCGCCTATGTAGCCCTCTGCGGTTGCTGTTATAAGTTCATCGCCCGAGAAGCTTTGCACATAGCACACGCTAAGCGGTGCATATGTTCCTGCTTCGGCGGTTGCATTTTGCACGCCCAATTGCATTTTTTCTACAAGTGAAGCTGCATCCATGCCCATAATTTGCCCTATAAAGGCAACGGAGCTGAACACATCCGAGTAGGTTTCACCTTCAACGTAAACAGCTTGTAGGCCTGCCGCGATCAATTCATCGTACAATGTTTCATCATCGCCGACAAGCACCATATCAGGGTTTAGAGCCGCAATCTCTTCTATGCCTTGCACCTTGGCAACGGACAGAGTGTCAACGGGATAATCGCAATCAACCCCGATACCCACGAGCGCGTCCTGTTTTCCAAGCTCGAAGAACACTTCCGTTATCGCAGGCGACAAGCAAACCACGCGCGACGGTGCGCCATGAATTGTAACGGGCTTGTTCTTCATATCGTAGAGCACGGTGGATACGGCGGATACTTCGCCCGGTACTTGGGCGGCTTCATCCGTTAAAGCATCCTGTTCGGCCGCGACGGGCTCGGCAGGTTCGCTATTTTCGGTAGGTGCGGCAGGCGCTACACATGCCACCGCAAACAATGCGGCGAGAATAAGTGTAAAAGCAAGGCTTAGTTTTTTCATAGTTAGTCATCCTTCCGTTGGCGGCATTTTTCGGCTATACAGTGCATCGGTATTATTACTTTTGCAAGCCCTTACGAAAGGCATACGAGTATATCCTATTATGATTGTATCATTGTATGCATCCTCATTCAATGCACGATTTGTGCACTTCATATAATTTTAACATTTTTATTTGGTTAAATGGGGAAAAATATCAAAAAACCACCGAGACTTATGTCGACTCGGTGGCATTTTTTATTTATATCCTTATGTCTTTTCTATCGGTGCAAAAATATGCAAGCGCGATGGTTCCCGGCCCCGCATGCGAGCCGATTACGGGCCCGATATGCGTTATGCGCACATCCTTAACGGGGATGCTTTCGCGTAGCATATCCGCAACGCTGTTTGCCGTTTCTAAGTTATCCGCATGCATGAGCACAATTGTTTGCTCTTCCGGCTTATCGATGGTTGCCTTGCATTTTTCAACTATGAACCTTAGTGCCTTCTTGCGCCCCTTAATCTTCTCAAGCGGTACAAGCTTACCTTCCTCGTTTATGTAGAGTATGGGCTTAATATCGAGCATGCCGCCGAAGAATGCGGCCGCACCGCTCACACGTCCACCGCGCCTTAGATACTCCAGCGAATCGACGGTGAAAACAGCGGTAGCCTTTTGCTTATTGGCTTCGATATCGTTTCGCACCTCATCGATGTTTTTACCCTCTTTTTGTAGGGCATACGCGCGCTCTACCAACAGCCCATGGGCGGATGCGATAGCGAGTGTATCCACAAGTTCTATGCGGCGTTCGGGGTATTTTGCCGAGAGTTCTTCCTTAGCCATCACCGCGCACGAGAATGTGCCCGATAATGCGGACGAAAAACAAAGATGCAGTATGTCCTTGCCATCCATCAAGAAAGGCTCTAAGTATTCTATTATCTCGGTGGGGTTCTTTTGTGCCGTTGTAACGGTTGCCCCATCGCGCATGCTTTGGTAAAATGCAGGTATGTCTATTTCGCGGCCGAGATCGTACAAATATTCGTTAGAGTTCACCGAGTAGGGCATGCGCATAACCTTTATGCCTACTTCATCCTCCAGCTGGAACGGGATCTCCGAATTGGAATCCGTAGTAATTACATAATTCATAATTGAAGTCCTCCTGAAAATTAATTTAATTTTGTAAAGTTAGCGTGCCGCGCCGAAGTAACTTAGCGATATAGTGCCGGGGCCGATATGGCAGCCCGATGCCGGCCCGATGGGGAACACGCCCACATCCTTCACGCTCGCCTCATCCTTTAACAGTTGTGCAAGTGTGTGGGCATTGCTCGTTGCATCCGCATGGGCTACGCTTACAACCTGCGTGTTGAGTGAGAAGGCCGTGTTAAATATATGCTCTATCATAAAGTCTATACCATCATCTATATTCTTGTATTGACCTATCGATGCAAGCTTCCCATCCTCGGTTATCTTTAGGATAATCCCTTTGCTGAAGATGGAGTGCGAACCTTGAAAATGGCCGCCTGCCTTGATGTAATCAAGCTTCTCAGGCATGATTACGGTGTTAACATTGTTGCGGTTTTGCACTACCCAATTCGCCACTTCGTCGATGTTTGCGCCTTCCTCCCGAAGGCTTGCGGCTTCATAGGCAAGCATACCTTCAGCGATGGAGCAACTTAGTGTGTCCACAACGACTATGCGCGCATCGGGATAGTCGGAAAGCAAAGCTGTCCTCGCCATTAGTGCGTTTTTGAATGTCGCGCTCATGTTTCGTGACATGGTTAGCTGCAATATATCGCGCCCTTCCTTTATATGCACCTCCCACGCACCCAAGAAAGCCTCGGGAAGTGCCGGGAAGGTCTTTACGGGCGCACCCTGGCGCATCCCGAAATAGAACGATGTCATATCCATGGGGCGCAAAGGGTCGGAGGCGTAAGTGTCATTTTGAAATTGATAATGTAAGGGTACAACAAGTATTCCCTGCCTTGCAAGGGCTTCGGCGGGAAGGTCTGCTCCACCGTCTACAAGTATTGTGTATTTTCGTGCATCCATAAACATTTGCCTCCTGTATATCTCGTTACAGTATACAAAATTTTGTGGAAAATTTCAACTATGCGTATGAAAATCAATGCAAAAAAATGCTCACGGTGGTATAATATAATTCAATGTTACGTATGCATAAGGAGCTAATAAATGGCCGATAAAAAAGTTAAAACCAATGCGATGCGCCTGCTTGACAAGGCAAAAATCGAGTACGAACCTAAGTATTACGATATATCCGAGGAAGAATTCTCGGGCGAGGCCGTTGCAATGCTACTCGGCCTTGATGTGAAGAGCAGTTTTAAAACGCTCGTAGCAAAGGGCGAGAAGATGGGCTATCTCGTATTTGTTGTACCCGTCGATGCACAGCTCGACCTTAAAGCGGCGGCAAAGGCCGCAGGCGACAAGCGCGTTGCCATGATACCATTAAACGATGTGCTCGCCGTTACAGGCTATATTCGCGGCGGCGTAAGTCCCATCGGCATGAAAAAAGCGTTTCCGACTTATATAGACGATTCTGCATTGAATTTTGAAAAAATAAGCATCAGCGCCGGAATGAAGGGCGCATCGGTGGTTGTGGGCGCTAAAACTTTGGTCGATTTTCTTCGCGCAAAAACAGCAAGCTTATCCATCCAATAAATACCCTAGTTTTTTATGAGCAATATGAGCCAAATCCGGACATACTAGATATTATCGAATATTTAGAAACGGAGTTGATCTCATGCAGCTTTCGCATGTTTTATTATTATGCACGGTGGTACTCACCTGCACGGATGCCGTGGGCGGCTATCTCGCACTCACCCACACGCGCAAATTCACGCTGTTTTATGTGGCTTTCGTTGCGCTGCTTCTCGATTTTTTTCCGATTATGATCATCCCTGAGCTAACATTAAGCCCGGGTTACTTCGTGCTGCTCGTTTACGCTATGTATATACCGCTTGATATGCATGGTGCGCTATCGTGGATTGTCGGCGCAGGAATGGCCGCGATAATCGCATTTTTGATGCTCATTGTAATGCGCATGAACGAGCCACCGACGGAGCTTGGGCTTATACTGTCGCTTATCGGTGCAATATCGGGGATAGTGCTTATGCGCTTTACATCCATAGCGATAATGAGTGCATGCCTTGCGCCGCTTCTACTTGGCTTCTATCTCGCCTTTATCGACCTGCATGCATATGGCTACACCGTGATGACCATCGGCATGGACTATGCCTTAGATGCGGCGGTGGGTGGGATGATGTTTAGCGCCCTACTTAGCTATTTATTTTCGTATCCACTGCGCGTTAAAAGTTAACATGGCGCGCCTTGATGTACACATTTTAATTAATTATAATTGATGTATGAGTGACGGTGAACGTGCCCATCGAGTTAACCCGAATTTCGGGCTTACGCATGATGAGGTGCAAAAAAGAATAGCGGCGGGGGAGAGGAACACCAAACCCCCGCATATCACCAAGACGAACGGGCAAATCATCCGCGAGAATGTTTGCACGCTTTTTAATGCGCTGAATATCGCCATCGCGCTTGCGCTTATTCTGGTTGAAAGTTATGAGAATTTGCTTTTCCTCGGCGTTATCCTATCAAACCTTGTTATCGGGATATATCAACAACTTAATGCAAAGCGCATGGTGGAGAAACTATCACTCCTTCATAGTGTAAAGGCGAAGGTAAGGCGCGGCGGCGAAGATATCTTCATCGAAGTGGATGACCTTGTGAAGAACGACATACTTCTTTTAAGCTTGGGCAATGAAATCCCTGCCGACTCGATAGTAATAAGCGGCGACATCGAAGTTAACGAATCGCAGTTAACGGGCGAGAGCGATGCAATAGGCAAGAGTAGCGGCGATATGCTACTTTCCGGCTCGTATGTGGTATCGGGCTCATGCATCGCCGAGGTGGTGCATGTGGGCGCACAAAACTATGCAACGAAGCTCGTTTCCGAAGCGAAGGCATATAAAAAGACGGACACAAATCTCATGCGTGCCCTTCGCCGCATAATTCGCTTTACGGGTGCGGCGGTTGTTCCGCTTGGCGCGCTGGTGTTCCTCGGTGCGTATTATGGCGCGGATGCGAGCGTTGCCGATGCAGTCGTTACCACCTCCGCATCGATGATTGGCATGATACCATCGGGGCTGATGCTACTTACAAGCGTATCCCTTGCGGTGGGCGTAATAGTTTTGTCGCGCAAAAACACACTCGTGAGGGACATTTATTCCATCGAAACGCTATCCCGTGTGGACATGCTCTGCCTTGACAAAACGGGCACACTCACCACCGGCCTTATGGAGGTGGATTCAGTTGCAATAAACGCTGATGATGCACACTCATACCTCTTAGCCATCGTAAATGCATTCGAAGCGGACAATGCAACCTCGCGTGCATTACGCGATTATGTAAAGCATGAGGAAGTTTCGCCCGTGTCAACGCTTGCGTTCTCATCCTCGCGAAAATACAGTGCCGCCGCGTTTGACGGCATGGGCACGGTGTACTTAGGTGCGCCTTCACATGTAGGCGGCGAAATGTGCGGCGAGCTTTCCGCCATCGCGGATAAAAAGGCGGCCGATGGTTTGCGCGTTCTCATGCTCGCGGTGGATGAAAATACGCTCGATGCAAGCATGCCGCCAAGCAAACCTAAAACGCTCGCACTCATCTTCATCCGCGAAGAGATACGCATTGAGGCAAAAGACACGCTCGCCTTCTTCCAAAAGGAAGGCGTTAACATCAAGCTCATCTCGGGTGACGATGAGCGTACAGTGTCATCCATCGCACAAACATTGCATCTTGAAGGAAAATCAGTAAATTGTCTTGAACTACATACCGAGGAGGAAGTACGAGCGGCGGCGCTAGAGTACAGCGTGTTTGCCCGCGTATCGCCCGTGCAGAAGCGGCAATTGATATGCGCGTTGAAGGATGCAGGCCACACCGTCGCGATGACGGGGGATGGAGTTAACGACATACTCGCGCTAAAGGATGCGGATTGTTCAATCGCCATGGCCGCAGGGAGCGACGCGGCGAAGCAGGTTTCGCATTTGGTGCTACTCGATAACAATTTTGCATCCCTCACCAAAACGGTTATGGAGGGGCGGCGCGTGATAAACAATGTAACGCGCACATCCTCATTATTCCTCACAAAAACCATGTTCTCATTCGCGCTTACATTCTTTGCGGTGGGGCTTGGCGTGCTTTATCCATTCACGCCCATACAATTATCACTCCTTTCAACGGTTGCGATAGGAATGCCTGCTTTCTTCCTCGCGCTTGAGGCGAATCGCTCGCGCATCAAGGGTGATTTCATGGTTAATGTGCTCTCTAAAGCGCTTCCGGGCGCGATACTTGTTACGCTTTATGCTCTGTTTGCAAACTTCCTCGCATCACAGTTTACCCTTGATGAAGCCACTCGCGGCACGCTGGTTGTGTATCTTGCAGGCACGGCCGCGCTTGCGGTGCTACTTCGCGTGTGCATGCCGCTAACCAAGAGTCGCGCCATCCTATTTGGTGTTATGGCAACGGCCTATTTCTTTGGGGCGCATTTTTTAAGGGATCTACTCGCCATCGCGGCCTTTCCGCCTTGGTTTTTACCTATGTTTTTATTTGCGGCCGCACTATCTTTTCCGCTCATCACATTGTTCGCATGGGTACGAAGGCGCATAGTGCATATGCTAAAAAAATTACGAAAAGATCGCATCTTAAATAAAAATGATGTTATAATGGATGCACAAATAACGAAAGAGGACACGAAAATGTACGTCGTAGTAGGGCTGGGGAATCCCGGCGTAGCTTACCAAAATTCGCGCCATAATGCAGGCTTTCTCGCAATAGATCGCCTTGCGGATGAGCTTGATGTAACCATCGATAAGCGCGCACACAAGGGTAAATTAAAGGAAGTGTTTATAGGTAGCACCAAGGTTATACTTCTTAAACCCGAAACTTATATGAACCTTTCGGGGGAGAGTGTTTCATCGCTGATGAATTTTTACAAGGTGCCCATCGAGAATCTCATTGTTTTGTATGATGATATCGATATCGGCGTGGGCGAACTTCGCATACGCGCGCGCGGCAGTGCAGGCACGCATAATGGGATGCGCTCCATCATATCGCACATGGGCGGCGATGATGGTTTTGCACGCGTTCGCATCGGAGTGGGGAAGCAGGCGGTTGGGCGCGAGCTTGCATCGCATGTGCTTGGAAAGCCCCCCGAAGAGGAGCGTGAGAAGCTCGAAGAAGCATACAAGGCCGCATGCGACGCGGTGCGCATGATAGTTAGCGGCGACATCAGCGGCGCACAAGGCAAGTACAACAAAAAGAAAAAAAAGAAGGAAGTTGTGCCTTCCGAAGGCGAAGAATAATAAAATATTGTCTTTTTTATGGCTTGGACAGCATTTTTGCACCTTAATTCATAAAATATTACTATTTTTAGTGAATTTTTTCTTGATTTTTTGCAAAAAATGTAGTATGCTTTTGAAGCTTGATTGTTATCAAGTTTGTCGCGCTAAGCGGGGAGTTAGCGGTGCCCTATACCTGCAATCCGCTACAGCAGGGTGTAATTCCCGTCCTGCGGTCACTGCCTGTGAGGCTTGGAAGCGATAAGGAGTGTTGAGGGTTGGGTCCCGTGCAATCAACGTCTGTGAACCATGTCAGATCTTGACGGAAGCAGCATTAAGCAGATTGTATGATGTGCCGCGGGGACGCCTGACCGGAGCCACCTGTCGAAATACCGCTCGGAGGCATTGCATCAAAGGATGGGTGCGCGGCATTTTTTTTCAAGATTGTTCGGTTGTGTAAATGAGCACGGTCGGGCAATTTTTGTTTATAGACTGTTAACGTAATATTCTAAGAACACTTTTGTGAGTTTTTCAACACTTAGGGCATGCATAGTGGATATGCATGCCCTATTTCTGTATTTATATA
>CAYJPI010000005.1:14427-19023 GCA_964372005.1 uncultured Oscillospiraceae bacterium
GCGTTCTTTCCTTCGAGGTAGGGGAGTGCCCCTTCACCGAGTGCACATGTGCCGGGCTTCTCGAAGGGAGCACATAGCATATCGCCACCGAGAAAGAAATACATCTCTATTAGTACAGCAGGGATGGTTTCCCTTGCGGCCGCAAAAGCTGTTGCATATGGCGAGTGGGTATGCACCACGGCATTGATGTCATCTCGGCCCTTGTATACGGCGGCGTGCATCTGCCACTCTGTGGATGGTTTGTGCTTACCCTCGTATATCTCGCCGTCAAGTGAGATAACCATGATGTCATCCTCGGTCATCGTTTCGTAGCGCACACCCGATGGTGTGATGTACATCTTTTTTTCATCACGATCGTATACGCTGAGGTTGCCGCTTGTCCCTGCGAAAAGCTTCGCCGCAAATGCATTTTTTGATGCGGCAACGATGTCCCTTTTTGTTTGTTGTATGCTCATTACTTCCTCCATGAATTGTATTAATCAACTTGATAGGATTATGGTAACATGTAGGCCGTGCGATTGTCAATCAACGGGCTACAATATTATGAGTGCTATTTGTAGTGCCTTATATGTTTCACGTGAAACATATAAATTTTGAGGAATAAACATGTTTCACGTGAAACATAAAAAACGCTATGATTTTCACCACAACTGTTATATAATAAAACAAAGAACGATTGGAGGGATATCATGGCGAAAATAATTGCAGTAGCAAATCAAAAAGGCGGGGTAGGGAAGACGACGACAGCAGTAAACCTTAGTGCATGCGTCGCAGAACAGAACAACCGCGTTCTCTTGATAGATCTTGATCCGCAGGGCAATGCAACGAGTGGCCTTGGCATCGATAAAACGCAAATTCAACATTCCACATACGACATGCTGATAAATGGCTTGAGCGCGAAGGAAATAATAAAGGAAACATCAACAGCATCATTGCATGTTATGCCGGCTCAAATCGAGCTTGCAGGCGCAGAGGTTGAGCTTGTTGGCGTTATGGCACGCGAGCATGTTATGAAGCGCATGGTATCCACTTTGAGTGATGATTACGACTATATTTTCATCGATTGCCCACCATCGCTTGGGCTATTAACGCTAAATGCGCTCACCTCGGCGGACACACTTCTCGTGCCGATACAGTGCGAATATTACGCGCTTGAGGGCTTGAGCCAGCTAATGAACACCGTAAAGCTCGTTCGCCAACACCTAAACCCCACGCTCGAGGTGGAAGGCGTTGTATTAACGATGTATGACGCACGCACGAATCTCTCGGCGCAGGTTGTGAATGAAGTGAAGAAGTTTTTCAAGAACAAGGTGTATGACACGATAATTCCGCGCTCCATTCGCCTTGGTGAAGCACCGAGCTATGGCATGCCCATCACATCATACGATGCAAAATCTACAGGCGCAGTAGCGTATACCAAGCTGGCTGTAGAAGTTCTTGAAAAAAGCAATAAGGAGTAATAGTTATGAAAAAATCCTCCGGACTCGGCCGCGGCCTTGATGCACTGCTTGGCGACTATCAAGTTTCCGCCAAGACGGGCATGCAGGATATTGATATCCGCTTGATAGATACAAACCCCGAACAGCCACGCAAATCCTTCGATGAAGATCGTTTAAGGGAGCTTGGCGAATCTTTAAAGCTGTATGGGATGGTACAACCCATCGTAGCAAAGCAAAATGGCGAAAGATTCACCATCGTTACGGGTGAAAGGCGTTACCGTGCGGCGCGCATGGCAGGCATCGAAACCGTACCCGTCGTTGTGCGCGAATTCGATGAGAAAGAAATTATGGAAGTTGCGCTCATCGAAAACATCCAGCGCGAGGACTTGAACCCTGTTGAAGAAGCGGCCGCCATAGCATTTTTGATGGAGCAACACGATCTCACGCAGGAGGAAGTATCGTCGCGGCTAGCAAAGTCGCGCCCGGCCATAACAAACTCGTTGCGCCTTCTCTCATTGCCCGAAGTGGTTAAAGCGCACATCCGCGATGGGCGCTTGAGCGCAGGCCATGGCCGCGCACTTGCCGGCCTAGATGATGAAGAGCTGCAAATTGAGCTTGCCGAACATGCAGTAGTTACGCACTGCTCGGTTCGTGCGCTTGAAAAGCTGTGCAAGCAAACAAAGACCGAAGTAGCACAGCCTAAGAAAACGGAAAAGCAGGCAGGTGAGCTGTATGACATCGAATCGCGCCTAAGGGATCGCTTCCAAACAAAGATAAAGATAACGGGCAATAGCAAAAAGGGCAAGATACTCATCGAGTACCATAACCAAGATGAGCTCGAAAATGTACTCAGAGTGCTTGGCGAGTAGTAATACAGGGAGCAACAAAATATAATAACAAATAAATTTGCGACCGTATGGCAACAGCTTTCGGTCGCAAAAAAAACAATAAAATTTGATCGATTAAAATGGCTCTATTTCAAAGTAAAATCATAAGCAATTGTTAAATGGCAAACACACATTTTATAAGTCATTTTTAGGCTTTTCATAATGAAACATGACCTATTAACAATCTAAACAACATCACTTTTACCAAATATAACCAATTCAATCTTTCTTTCAACTACCAATTGCTCTAAAATCCTAATTTTCAAGCAAGCAAAAAGGCGTACAATAAGCACGCCATCATCGCCTAAGATGCGGTTAACAACCGCAAATATATCCAATTAGTTATCTAGGTTATTTAGGTTATTTACCCTCTGAGCCTCTTTTTCATATCTTCCACAACGTTCCTAAAAGAAGGATCGCTTCTAAGCATTTCGCCTATCTTTTCATCGGCATGCATAACGGTGGTGTGATTGCGGCCACCGAAGCTATCGCCAATTTTAGATAAAGGAAGGTCGAGCATGGTGCGCGATAGATGCATAGCCACCTGCCTAGGAAATGCTATTTCCTGGTCGCGTCGTTTTGCATCGAGCGCAGAAGGGTCGATATTGTAAAACTCGGCTACGATGTTTTTGATTGAATCAACGCTAAGCGGCGGCCTTGCTTCCTCGGGAAGTAGGTCCTTTAGTGCTTCCATGGTGTTTTCAACCGTTATGCGCCTTCTATAAAGCTGGCAGTACGCTATTACGCGCGTGAGGCTTCCTTCAAGCTCGCGGATGTTGGAGCGCACTCTTTCCGCTATAAACTCTAGCACGCCCTTATCAAGCTCGAGGTCGCCTGCTTTACAACCGAGTATCGCCATGCGTGTTTCATAGTCCGGCTGTTGTACATCGGCGATGAGGCCTTGCTCGAAGCGTGTTTTCAATCTTTCTTCAAGCTGTGCAATCTCCTTGGGCGGCTTGTCCGAGCTGATGATTATCTGCTTGTCCGCATTATAGAGCGTGTTGAACGTGTGGAAGAACTCTTCCTGCACACCTTCCTTGTTTGCGATGAACTGGATATCATCGATCAGCAAAAGGTCAACATTGCGGAATTTCTGCCTAAACTCCTTGTTGCGATTGCTTGAGATGGATTGTATCAGCTCGTTCGTGAAAGTTTCGCTCGTTACATACATAACCTTCGCCGATGGATTGCGCTTACGCATCTCATGGCCGATAGCATGCATCAAGTGCGTTTTACCCAGCCCAACACCTCCATACAGGAATAGTGGATTGTATGCGCCCGCCGGCTTTAATGCAACCGCTTGGCATGCCGCATGCGCGAATGTGTTCGATCCGCCAACTATGAAGGTGGAGAATGTGTACTTAGGGTTCAGTGCGCTCGGGTCTACACGGTCGGGGTCGGTCATGTAGTAGCCCACTTCGTCCGCCATGATGATTTTTACATCCAGCAACAAAGGCTCAACCAGCTTTGCATACTCGAGCAGTATCTCGCTGTAGTTGTTCGCGACGGTGTTCTTTACCATCTCCGTCGGTGCTACAAGGAATAATGAATCGTCCTTGATAGTAAGTGGGCTGAGTACCTTCAGCCACACATCGAAACTGAAGGAGGTCATGTCAGGTTGCATTACATTGCAAATCTGACTCCACAGTTTCATCGCGTTGTTCTTGTCTGTCATAGATTATACTACCTTTCTCTTTTGAAGTAGCTCCATCTTCTTGCAAAATTCTTCGCCTAAAAAGATGATGTAAACAAAGCTGTTCGCATCATCTCCCATTACACCTTTCGCAAAAAAATTCGGCCCTTACTATACATATGCAAAAAAAAAGGTGTATTTTTGATTGCGAAAATCAAAGTTCACAATATATTTTTCAAATTTCGACCTTTATCTACACAAAGCGCTAATTATCTACCAATAAACGCCATTATGCGACAATCGGTCCTTTTGTGAAATTTACATTATTTTGCAATTTCTACACTCATTTTGAATGTTTCACTTGCGCACATATATCAACTTCCTAACCATAATAACAAAATTCGCACCAAAGTTCAAGAAGCAAAGCTGTGGGGTTACGACAAGGGGCTCTGCCCCTTTGACCCCGTGGGGTTACGCAAGGGGCTCTGCCCCTTTGACCCCCTGGGGATACGCAAGGGGCTCTGCCCCTTGACCCCGCCAAGGGATTTCATCCCTTGGATCCCTTTTCTGAGCCGCTCCACGGCTCAGGGGGTGAAGTGGGTATAATTGCTTAACTATCGCTATCGTTTTACAGGTA
>CAYJPI010000006.1:0-9351 GCA_964372005.1 uncultured Oscillospiraceae bacterium
AAATCGTTCAAAGCTGTCCATATGGCGGAGGCATCAAGCTCTTCGCCTGCATGTGCTGTTAGGAAAAGCCCCATGTCCGCGGCAAGTTTGTAGCTTTCAATATGCTTTTCGGGCGGATTTCCATTCTCTTCACAGTCCATGCCCAATGCATCAACCATGTCCAAGTATGGCTCTAAGCTTCTTACAAAGTTCGTGCATTTTTCTGGCGACAAAGTGCGATCCAGTCCGGCGATAAACACCACATCCACGCCGTAACGCTCCTTGGCACGCTTTTGCCCTTCCCTATAACCCTCCATAACGACCTTTAGCGGAATACCGCGCTCTTCGTTCAGGGGATAGTCAAGATGAAGCTCCTGGTATATGATGTTTTGGCGGTATGCGTCAGCGGCCAACTCAAGCACTACCTGCATGTAATCCTCTTCGTGTAAGCACACCGAATTGATGGTGCGGTCGCAGTGCATGAAACCGGCCAAACCATCCCTCGCCATAGTTTCGTTAACCCATGTGCGTATTTCCTCAAGCGATTGGGCAGGTAGTTTCACTTTATTCTTTTTTGCAAGACGTAAAGCCAAGTCCCATCCAATTGAACCTTCGATATGGATGTGATTTTCCGCTTTGGGCATGTTCGAGATTAGTTTCATTTGTCTTGAGCTGAGCATATAAAAATATCCTTTCGCGTATATTTGTCGGCAGTATTATAACAAATTCTTATTTTTTGTATTATAAATTGCCGTCTTTATATGCTTAGAGTATCATAATTTAATTTGAAAGTCAATGACGCTTAGAAGCAAATATGTCGCAATTTCTTACAACTGTTGACACAATATTCGGCTTATGCTATGATATGAATCATCGAAGCGAACATATTGTTTGGTATTTTTGCAATAACACCATGGTTCGCGAACAAAATAATTTTTTGATACATCTTAAAAAATTTGTATTAAAGTTAGGATGGATACATGGCAGTGGATCAGAAGGGATTCGTTCTGGAAATGAAAGGTATTTCTAAATCATTTCCGGGCGTTAAAGCGTTAGATCAGGTGGATTTTGCTTTGCGTGGCGGCGAAGTGCATGCACTCCTCGGCGAAAACGGCGCAGGAAAATCCACATTAATGAAGATACTCGCGGGCATGTACACTGCTGACAGCGGCGAAATTCTCTTGCACCGGCAATCCATAAACCTCTCCTCACCTCGCGCTGCGTTGGACAGGGGAATTGCAATGGTTTACCAAAATTTCACTTTGTCCCCCAATCTCACAGTGCTTGAAAACATCGTTCTCGGTTCTAAAATACCGTTTATGATGAACCACAAGAAATTGAAAGCCCAAGTGACCGAACTTTTGGAGCAGTATGGATTGCACCTTGATTTGGATGCGAAGGTTTGGCAATTGAGCGTGGGTGAGCAACAGCGCGTAGAGATAATGAAGTGTTTTTATCATCGCGCAAACATATTGATACTTGATGAGCCCACATCCGTGCTTACACCACCGGAGGTAAATGAGCTCTTCGCCATGATTCGCAAGATCACACAAATGGGATGTTGCGTTGTCTACATATCACATAAGCTACATGAGGTTTTAGAAATAGCGGACAACATTACCGTTTTCCGCAAGGGAAGAAAGACAGCTACCTTGGATGCAAGCACCGCTACGCAGGAAGAGCTAACGCGAGAAATGGTAGGCCGCGATGTTTTGCTGGAGCAGGACTATGGCCATAATGAACCGGGAACAACCATGCTTCGCATCGATTCTTTACATGTAAAGAATGATAAGAACTTATTGGCACTTAAGGGCGTTTCTCTTGAAATACGTGCAGGAGAAATTTTAGGCATCGCCGCAATATCGGGCAATGGCCAAGCGGAATTGGCGGAGGCCATCGCAGGGCTTAGGAAAGCGGATTCGGGCGAAATTGTCTTAGCGCATAAGCATCAACTACATAAAATGAGCGTGAAAGAGATTATCGACGCGGGCGTGGCACATATTTCCGAAAAAAGGCTTGATAGGTCGCTCGTGCCCACGTTTAGCGTGGCAGACAATCTTGTAATAAAAGATTATAAGAACTCCCCGTACAGCAAACATACCATGGTACAAAGAAAGGCTATAAAAGCTAACGGGATACAAAAGATGGAGCAATTCGGCATAACCGCCGCATCGAGCGATACCGCCGTTGGAACTTTATCGGGAGGAAACCTACAAAAGGTTGTTTTCGCGCGTGAACTTACGCGCCCATTCAAGGTACTGCTTGCGGTTAACCCTACCTATGGTTTGGATGTAGGCGCAATCGAGTTTATGCAATCCCAATTGATTGAACAGCGCGACAAAGGCGCGGCGATACTGCTTATTTCCGAGGAACTTGATGAGGTACTGCGCTTGTCCGACCGTTTGCTCGTAATGGCCGATGGCATCGTTACGGGCGAATTTGTTGCAGGCGAGTATGATAGGGAAAAGATTGGCCTTTTGATGGCGAAGGGAGGTGCATCCCAATGAAGATTTCAATATTGCCAAGGCGCAATGCGACAAGGGCGCGCGTAGCTATCGATACGAGCATAAATGTAATAGTTACACTGGTATTGCTCAGCCTTGTTTTCCTTGCGGCCGGCGCAAATCCCTTGCAAGCTATTTGGGTTTTGATATCTACCGGTTTTAGTAGTACTTATGCTTTTTCAGAGGTGCTCGTAAAAACCGCACCGCTCATATTAACGGGGCTTGCCGTTGCGGTTGCGTTAAAGATGCGACTATGGAACATCGGCGCCGACGGCCAACTGTACATGGGTGCGCTCGGCACCATTTGGGCTTGCCGCATGTTTGCCGATTTTTCCGCCCCGCTCCTCGTGCCGATACTATTGCTATCTTCCATGGCATTTGGCGCTCTTTGGAGTGGCATCGCAGGATTACTGAAAATGAAGCTCAATGTAAACGAGATTCTAACCACTTTGATGCTCAACTATGTGGCCACATCCCTCGTTGCATTCTTCGTTTACGGCCCTTGGAAGGATCCTATGGCGGCAGGATTTCCGCGCACAGCATATATACCCGAGGCCGCCGAGCTTCCCCAATTTGCAGGCACACGCGTGCATATGGGTTTGCTTTTTGCAGTAGTGGCCGCTTTACTTGTTTGGTTTCTCTTGCACAAAACGGTATGGGGTTTTGAAATCCGCATGACGGGCGAAAGCCAAGGCGTTGCGCAATATGCAGGCATAAACACATCGCGCAACACATTGCTGGTTTTCCTACTTTGCGGTGCTTTGGCAGGATTAGCCGGCATGGGCGAGATTTCGGGCGTGTACCGTCGCTTACAGCAAAGCAATCTAATCGCAGGGTATGGAAACTACGGCGTTATAGTCGCGTGGCTTGCCAAGGCGCACCCCTTACATGTTATTTGGATCGCACTCGTTTTCGCCGCCGTGCTTGTAGGCGCGGACACATTGCAGGTGGAGATGGGTATATCGAGCGACATAGTGCAGATTATCCTAGGTGCAATCATGTGCAGTGTGCTTTGCATCGAATTCTTCCGTAAAAACACCATACAGATATCTTTCCGTGCAAAGGAGGAAAATGCGGCATGCTAAACATCATCACTTCAATTTTAACAGCCGCTATTCGTTCCGGCACGCCCATACTGCTTGCGGCACAGGGCGAAATTTTAGCCGAAAAGTCGGGCGTTATGAATATCGGGCTTGAAGGCGTAATGCTAATCGGTGCGATAAGCGGCTTCATGGCTTCGAGCATCTCGGGAAGTCCGTATATAGGTATGCTTTTTGCGATTATTGCCGGCGCTCTGATCTGCTTGATACATGCCGTGCTATGCGTGAACCTACGCGTGAATCAAATCATCAGCGGCTTGGCTATGTTTTTTATCGGTACGGGGCTAAGCTCCGTTTTGGGGCAAGACATGGTAGGGCAAAGCGCCCCCGGGTTTACCGCTATAGACATGGGCGCACTGAGCGAACTACCCGTTGTGGGGTCGGTTCTCTTCAGCCATGATATCACGGTTTACGCAACCATGGTTATTTCGGTAGCGATGCATTTCTTCCTCAAGAAAACCGTACCCGGCCTTGCGATAAGGGCGGCAGGCGACAATCCACAAGCGGTGGATGCCGCAGGCCTGAGCGTAACCAAGATACGCATCGCATGCGTTCTATGCGGCGGCGGTTTAAGCGGTATGGCAGGTGCGTACATGTCGCTTTCGTACACCACGATGTGGCAACCTGCGATGACGGGCGGCCTTGGTTGGATAGCGGTTGCGCTTGTAATTTTCTCGAAATGGAACCCCCTCTATGCGATCATCGGGGCGTATTTATTCGGCGGAATAACTGCCTTGCAGTTGGCGTTGCAGATCGGCGGCGTACAGGTTTCCGCACATATTCTGCAGATGGTTCCGTATATTTTCACCATCTTAGTATTATCCGTGTCCATGTGGCATACACGCCGCAAGGGTAGTGCGAACAGTGCATCAGTAAGCCCGAACGCTTTGGCAAAGCCATATTCGCGTGAAGGCTGAAAATATTAAACTCTAGGAGGAAAATCACGATGAACAAAAAGGTAATGGGACTGTCTATTCTACTGGCGATGCTACTGGGTTTAACCGCCTGCGCAGAACCTGCCGCACAGCCAAGTGACGAACCTGCGGCCGAAGCTCCCGCCGCACCTGCCGAGGATGCAGCAAGCGAGGATTCCGCCGAAGCTTCCGAAGATGACGTGGTGAAGATGGCATTCTTATTCAGCACTTCCGTTAACGACGGTGGCTGGATTACTAGCCACAATCTTGGCAGATTGGCCGCCGATGAGCTTCCCGGCGTTGAAACCACCTACTTGGATAACATCGACGAGAGCAATGGCTGGAAGTACATCAACGATTTCGCTCAGCAAGGATATGACATCATTTTGCCCTGTAGTTACGGCTATATGGAGGACACATTGGATGTAGCGAACTCCAACCCCGATACCATCTTTGAGCATTGTTCGGGCTATCTCACATCCGAAAACATGGGTAACTATTTCGGGCGTGACTACGAAGCTATCTTCTTGACGGGTATCGTTGCAGGTGCAATGAGCGAAACCAACACCCTTGGCTATGTTGTGTCATATCCCACACCGCAGGTTATCCGCAGTATCAACGCTTTCGCCGCAGGCGCACGCGTTGGCAATCCCGAAGCGGTTGTTAAGCTCGGTTGGGTACTTTCCTGGTATGATCCCACCCTCGAAAGAGAAGCCGCAGAAAGCCTTATTGCGGCAGATTGCGATGTTATCGGCGCGTACATGAACTCGCCCACCGTATTGCAGACATGCGCAAGCGCAGGCATCTATGCGACATCTTCGCAGGCCGATATGTCCGAGTTCGGCGCAGAGGCTCAGTTGCTTGCACAAACTTGGGATTGGGGCGTTATGTACAGCCACTTCGCACAGGAAGTTCAAGCAGGAACATGGGAGCCCGAGTCGCTCTTCTGGGGCATTCAAGAAGGCTTGGTCGATATCTCAACCTTCGGCCCCGCTGTACCGCAGGATGTACAGGATTTGACCATGGAGTACTACGATAAGCTCAAGGCCGGAGATATGACCGCAAGCCCGTTCTACGGTGAAATCAAGGATCAAAGCGGCGCTGTTCGCATTGAAGCCGGACGTGATGCCACCGTTGAAGAATTGATGGCTATGGATTATCTCATCGACAATGTTGAAGGAAGCCTTCCTTCATAACCGCAGGCACATATTTCTATCATCGCAGGGTTTAATAGCATTAAATCCTGCGTGATATCATTTTATTGGTGCAATGACGAAAGCCACAAGGACATTATACCTTATCGATAATGTTATGGTATAATGTCCTTGTGGTATAGATGCAGTATTTAATTTAATGGGGAGTGGTGATAATGGTAAGGGATAAGGACAGCAAGAAACTAAAACACCAGGTAAAAAAAGCAATCCTACAACATATAAAGGACATGAATACAGCAGAAAACAACAGGCTACCTTCCGAGCACAAGCTCTGCGAAATGCTTGGGGTGAGCCGTGTTACCGTTCGTGCGGCACTTGATGAACTATCAAGCGAGGGACGGGTATTTCGTACGCGCGGCAGTGGTACTTTCGTAAATACCATCTTTTCGCGCATAAACGCCAGCCTGATTCCGTACAACTCTTTCGAGAATATCATATTTGATCATGGCAATATTCCGAGGGTAAAAACTTGGGCACCGAAGACATAAAGGCTAGTGTGCATATCGCGCAGGCACTAAAGATAGATCCGGATGACGACATCATACTTTCTAAATCTTTGATCTATGCCGACACGCATTTTTGCATCTACAATACCGACTTTATTGATAGGAGCTTGCTGGATGATTCCGCCATTGACCTGCTCGAAAATGGCAACGCATCCGTCTATCAAGTTATGTACGAGGGAACAAAGCGAACCGTAGCATGGGACTCTATGGAGCTTGTGGTAACGGACAACCTGCGCACACCCGAGCTTAGCAAACATATGCAAAGCGTACCCGGCATGATTAAGCCATTTCTTGTGCAACAGGTAATTTCGTATGATGCGCAAAACGCGCCCATGTTCTATTCCGAGATATATTTCGACCCCGATTATTTCCGCTTCGGCCTCGTTAGGAAGGTAAATACCGATCTTGATGATTATCGCCGTGAGAGCTACTAATTTCAACCCTAACCGTATCGCCCGAGCGCAAGTTACTACTGATATCGCCCAGGATAATCAGCTCTTCGCCCTTAAGTGTGATGTATACATCCTTGCCGCGCCACTCTATCGCATCAACGATGTATGCACCATTTTCATCTTTCAGAGCCTTAATCATATTAGGTCTTACAAAAATGCGCTCCGTACTCGGTGCGTATTTTTCGTTTATGCATCCATATTTCGTAATGAGTCCTTCCGATGTCATGCTTCCGCCTATGCGATTGTACAATCCCATAAACCTTGCACTTTGCTCGTGCACGGGATTGTAGTAGAGTTGGCGCGGCGGTGCAATTTCAAGCAGTTTCCCTTCATCAAGGAATGCGATACGGTCGCCGAGGAGCATGCTCTCCTCTATATCATGCGTCACAAATATTATGGTTAGCCCCAGCTCTTCTTTTAGCTGTTTTATCATCCTCCCCATGTCCAAGCGCAAATTATGGTCTAGGCTTGCAAAAGGCTCATCCATGAGTAACACTTTAGGTGTGCAAACGAGCGAGCGCGCTATCGCCACGCGCTGTTTTTGGCCGCCCGAAAGTTGATGCGGCATCTTATTAGTGCAATCATCCACCTGCAAAAGCGTTAGGTATTTCATCACCGTTTTTTGGGAATCAGCCTTCGACACCTTGCGCATCTTCAAGCCGAAATGAACATTATCATACACATTCATGTGCGGAAAAAGGAGCGGTTCTTGGAATATGTAGCCTATGTTGCGCTTTTCCATCGGGATATTGAATACCTCATCTTCGCCGCTTATGATTTTTCCGCTATCGGCGGTTTCTATCCCTGCGATTATTTTTAAAAGCGTGCTCTTCCCACTACCCGATTTGCCGAGTATTACGAGCAGTTCACCCTCTTGGAGGGTGAAGCTCACATCATCGAGTATGGTTTTGTTGTTATAGTATTTCTTGATTGAAGAAATGTTCATACTTTACCTCTCAATATAGATAGCTGCGTTTTTTCACGAATGCGGATGCAACAAAGAACACCGTCAAGTGAATAAGCAGGAATACCCCACATAGTATAGCGGCATTTTGCAAGTCAAAATTCGATACATATGGATATAATAGCCCGCTCAATGTAAGCACATTGCCGCCGCCTATTAGGAATGTTGCGAAATATTCGGACACGGACAATAGGAACGTCATGCTCATCGACAGCGCTATCCCTCCACTTATTAGCGGCAATATTATCCTACTATACTTTTGCAGGGCACTCGCCCCAAGCAAAGCCGCAACGGTAAAAACGACACTCCTATGTTGAGCGCATAGGGAAATGCAATCAAAAACTGCGATACGAGAACCCCTAAGAAGGAATTTGCAAGACCCATCTTGAGAAGCATCATATGCGCGCCTATAAACAGGCATATCGCAGGCATAAACAAGGGTAGTGTAAAAAAAGCCATTAAACGTGATACATGTTTGAGCCGCGTTATTCCTCGTGCCGCAATAAAGCCGAACAACGTTGAACTTGCGGCGGTGCAAAGGCCGAGTAGCAAGCTAGATGCAATGCTTCTTTGGAATATTGAGTTACTCGTGAACGCATATGTTATATGTTCGAGCGTAAATCCTTCCGGAAGAATTGATGGGTATGTGTAGCTCGAAAAGAAAGCAACGAACAAGCTCATCAGCAGTGCGATCAATAAAAAAACACAAACAAAAACCTTCATCGATAACCCCTCCCGATCCATCGGTTTAGGCCTAGAACGAAGAGCCCGCCTGCTACAATATTCACTATGAGAAGATAAATGTTCATCGCCATCGAGCTTGGTATATCGGCAATGCTCGTGCCGGTGTAAAGGCGATACATGGAAACAGACAATGTGTTTTGCGAAGCTGTTGAAAGGAGCATCGGCACTTCGAATGAGCCCATGGTATAGGCAAACAGAACTCCTGCACACCATAGAATCGAGGTTTTGCATAGCGGTATATATATGCTTCTAACCGTTAGGTAGTGCGAGGCACCTAAGTTTCGCGATACTACCGCATATTCCTTCTTAACATTGTCCATCACGCCGAGCACATACACGACAACGAAGGGGGCTCCTTTCAGCACGAAGGAGAGTATCATGCCTATGCCCAAAGGGTCGAACAGTATGCCGATGCCATTGTCCACACCCACAATATGCAATAGCCTTGCAAGGAATCCGGTATCAGAGAAGGTGAATATAACGAGGTATACCATGTATAGATACGGTAAAATAACGAGTATGCGTGAAGAACCATTCACCAGCCGTCTAATCCACAACCGCTTCGTGAAAACCATGTATTGAGCAAGGTATACCCCAATCACCGTACTTAGCAATGTCGAAACGACAGCAAGGTACACCGAAAACAGTGTGCCCCTTAAAAAGATGCGTGACGAAAGAACGTCAATATAATAGCCAAATGTAACATCCACCATTCCGAAAGCGGGAATGTAGCCCAGGCTCTCCCTCGCAACCAGGTACAGGCCGCCGAAAATCAGCAGCCCGTACACCAAGATCGGTACACCGAAATAGCCGATTAAGGCAATTATCCGATGATTTCTTCTTCCCATATCTGTTCTATCCATTCAATGTATTTCGCATTCATATCCTCTATGCGATGTTCTGACAGTGTGTCTAAGGGTACGATGGCATCGCCGGAGGTGATTTCATCGATCATGGCACGATCCTCATCGGAT
>CAYJPI010000006.1:9361-18894 GCA_964372005.1 uncultured Oscillospiraceae bacterium
AGAGGTTAACATCCATTGGGGTAAGATCGCCCCATACGGATGGTTTCATCTTCTCGATTTGCGCGAGAGGGCTTTGCAAAAAGTCGATAACGAGCATCGCCGCATCCTTCTCGGGGGAGTTATACGGTATAGCGAGATAATGCGCATTGCCGATAGTGCCCGTTTCAAGCACGAAGCTCTTAACGGTATCCGCATATTCTCCACGTTCTACGCGCCCTGCGGTTTGGAATACTTCGAAGCCGAAGGTAACATCCACTTCCCCATTGATAAACATGCTATCCTGCAAAGCTATAGTTCCGGGGAAAGCTTCGCCTTCCTGCCATAGGTACGGATGAAGCTCCTTAAAATAAGCTATCACCGGCGCGGACAATTCGAGAAATTCATCATAGGTGTAATCCATCATGGGATCGAAATCACTAAGCTCGAAATACGCATTTCTCACAAAAACAGATCCTACGAAGTCCTTTAACGGATCGGGATAGGTGAGGCTTCCCGGCTTATTCATCGCATAGGTGAGAATTTCGGCATAGGACATCGGGGGCTCATCGATGCGCGAGGTATCATAGCTATACACAAGCTGCGCACTGCCGAATATGGCTTCCTTGCCTTCGATGGCGATACCGGTATCATAGTATAGCGCCTGCAAGTCTTTGTTATAGTAGGTGTTTTGGTTGGGTAGCATATCCGTAAACGGACCATACAGTGCATCGGCCTGCTTCAATATATTGAAGTTCTCAGCATTGATCCAAAGAATGTCTATAGTTCCTTCATCCGTGCCGTTCTTCTTTTCGTTTAGTATCTTCGCAACAAAGTCTGCGGCATCCATGGGGACGCGGTTAAGCGTTATTCCATACATGTCTTTAACATGTGATGCGACGAAATCGTCCATGTACTTGTTCACGGCTTCATTTCCGCCCCACATAAAGATTGAAACTTCTTTGTTCGTACCGTTTTGAATAACCGCATCGAAGCCGTCAACGCTTTCGGATTCTACCGGGGCCGCCGTGTCATCCACAGCCGCATCTTCGGCGGCCGGCATAGGTTCGGCTACGCTTGCAGGTTCTTCGGTTGCACATCCCACGAAGATGGATGCGATAAGGAGCATCGCCACGAGCAAAGAGGTGAGTTTACGTTGTTGTTTTAGCTTTGTCATACTTGTTCTGTCCTTTCTTTTTTACGAGCATCATGATAACGGTGAATAGTATAAGCACCGCGATCGATAAAATCAGCCCCCACGGGTTGTCCTTCACATTGGATGCACTGTAGCCAAGATACACATAAACCGCGCTTCCAGGAATCATGCCAATAAGCGTTGCGATGGTGTAATGCTTGTACTTTATGCCGATAATCCCCGACAGATAATTAACCGCCGCAAAGGGGAACAGTGGTATAAGGCGCGCATACATCATAAACTCGAAGCCGTTTTTCTGCGCGCTTTTTTGTGCATTATCGAGAAATGACCCCGATTTAACAAACTTGGTAACCACATCTCGCCCTAGTGCCTTTGCGATGAAATATGAAAGGTGGCAACCGATATTCGCCCCTATGGTTGTGTATACAACGCCCCACCAGAAGCCGAACAAAGGTCCCGATAGCAAGGTGAGCGCCGTGGCAGGTACAATAAGGGTGACCGATACGGCATATATCCCTATAAATATTATGGGTGCCAGTGGGTGAGTGCGCACGCTTTGCATGAACGCGCTCATCTGCTCGGCGGTTAAATAATCACGGAATATTATGAGTAGTGCCGCTATTACGGCGATTGCAATTATGTATTTCAGGTATTTTTTCACTTTTTATCAACCTTTCCGGTGTAGATCACTATCCTATGCATTCTGAGGCAACCGGTTATTATAACCAATGCATTGAATACATTTAGGAATATGGGTAGCATCGACGGGAATAAAAGCATAAAGCTGAATGTGATGAAGGTTTCGGTGCGTTCAACCAAGCCGATGTCGTAATGCATACCCTTCTTACCTTCGTTCTTGAATAGGTTTCCCGCGAGCATGAAAGTGCTAAAGTTGAATATCACACTCAAAAAGAATATGAGATACGAAAGGGCATGTTCGGGCAGGAAAAAGAAAAATCCGATTATCATAGCGCCTTCGACCAGGCGGTCGAACACAAGGTCGAGGAATGCACCGAGTTTGGAGCTTCGGCTTGTAAGGCGAGCGACTGTACCGTCGAGCACATCGAGTAGCCCCGAAAACCAAAGGAGACCAAGCGCGACAATCGGTTGCGATATTGCCACCGCTACCGCCGATATAACGCCCACAACGAAACCACCTATGGTGATGTGATTGGGGTGAAGTTTCGTAAGGCGCGTAGTTACCGCAACCCTGTCAACGCTTTTTTGGACATACTTTCTTATATTGGTATCGATCATATTATCACTTCTTTCCCTTTACGATTTTTCTTATGAGTGATTGTTGCCACGGCTTTACATTGCGCTTAAATTCCTCTATGGCGGCAGTTTTGATGATCTCCGCTTCGATAGGATATTGGAATATAACGCCCATTGCATCCGTAAGTTTTAATTTCTTTGTAACCATCAGGGATAGGAAGGGTATGATTTCGCCTGCCTTTTGTGATACTATCGTAGCGCCAACAACAATGCCCTTCGCGTTTACTATTACCTTGAGTAGTCCATCTGCATCATCCTCGGCAAGCGCCCTGTCATTCCTTGAAAACTTCACGATATGCGCATATGCGAATACTCCTTTTTCGCGGGCTTCCGATTCGAGATATCCAACATGCGCCACCTCGGGTTCGGTGTATGTCGTCCACGCAACATTTGAGTAGCTTTTCTTGAATGCATTCATCACAAGTGCGTTTCTAACGGCTATGCCTGCCTCATACGATGCGATATGTGTAAATAGGTAGCCGCCGCATACATCGCCGCAGGCATAAACACTTTTAAGGCTCGTTTGCATCTTTTCGTTCACTTTGATATAGCCGCGCTTGTCCGTTTCGATGCCGACTTGATTTAGCCCAAGTTCCTCGGTATTCGGCCTTCTTCCCAATGCTACAAGCAGAGCATCCGCCTTCACTTCATCTTCTCTACCGTTTTGGGTGATGCATACCGATATGCCATTATCATCCTTGTATACCCTCTCTATCTTTGCGCCTAGGCACAGTGAAACGCCGTCGCTCCTTAGTTTCTCTTCAAGTATCGGTGCTACCTCCGGTTCGTCGCGCCTGAACAAAGAGTCTCCACCGTCGATTACGGTTACATGCACCCCAAGATGCGCAAAACCCTGCCCGAGTTCCAAACCTATAGGCCCGCCACCGAGTACAATGAGCCGCTTGGGCTTCTCTACCATATCGAATATCGTCTCATTGGTATAGTAGGGAACATCGGACAAACCCTTGATAGGCGGTATCATAGCTCTCGATCCCGTAGCGATGAGGATGCGCTTTGCAAAGTACTCCTTGCCGTTGACATTAATGCTGTTTGGGGAGGTAAGTTTCCCCATCCCCTCAACCACATCTGCCCCGAGAGACTCGAAACGCTCCTTCGAATCATGCGGCGCGATGGTAGCAATTATTTTGCGTACGCGCTCCATCACTCGCTCGATATGGGCTTCACTGAAATCTACATCGATGCCGTAGTCGCTTGCACGTGCAATTTTCTCTGCCATGTGCGCGGACTTTAGGAATGTCTTACTCGGCACACATCCATAATTCAAACAATCACCGCCCATCTTTCGGCCTTCAACGAGGAGGACGCTCGCGCCCATTCCGGTAGCCGTTGCAGCCGCAACCAATCCGCCGCTTCCGCCGCCTATGATAGCAATGTCATATCTTTGCATGTAGTATCCTCCGAATTCTGTTTATTCATCGTTGGCACA
Organism: uncultured Oscillospiraceae bacterium; assembly: GCA_964372005.1. GTDB lineage: Bacteria > Bacillota > Clostridia > Christensenellales > CAG-138 > CAYPKG01. Next base: position 13,216 of record CAYJPI010000006.1, read on the forward strand.
ATTTTGGTCACAAATAATATCTTTCGCCTCAACGAAGATATAAGATTGAGATTTTTTCGGTGTGAAATTATGTAAACTCGTATTATCTCCTATTTTTCGGGTTTCTTACATACTTGATACCCAACTTTTGAAAGGACGAAACAAATTTCCATCACAAAATTTAGTATATTTAAATGTGTGCATTCCGTAAACATGGCCGAATTGTAACAAAACACAAAACGAGCCTTGCATAAAGCAGGCTCGTTTTATTGGGTAGTGGCATTACTTGAGTGTAGCCCCCGTGTAGTAATGCGCTAATATTTCATCGAAGGATGCTCCATCGTGTGCCATGCCATTTGCGCCTGTCTGACTCATGCCTACGCCATGGCCGAAGCCCTTGGTATCGATGGTGACTTTATCGTCGCTAACCGATATGGCAAAATTCGCACTCCTCAGCTCCAACAAGGAGCGTAGCGATCTACCCGAGAGGGTGGCATCGCCAATGCGAACCTCCTCAACTTGGCCGCTATCGTAGCGCGAGACGATGTCTATTTCATCTTCAAGATCATCCGTGCTTATGTCGGCATCAGCTTGGTCGTTTAAAATGCACACAAATTCATCCACACCCATCGTGACTGTATCGGTTACATAGTCCGACCCTATCTCATTAGAGCTTTCGACGCTGCGAAGATATGGCCTTGCGCTTGCAAACACATTCTCGCTATTTTCTGTATAGCCACCCGAAGAGGAATGGTACAGCGCTTCTATGTAGTCGCCCTCGTAATATAGGGCAATTCCACGTGTTTTGTTCACGGCATTTTCGATTTTTGTTGCATTTATGATGCGATTATCCCCCCACTTTTCTTCGCATTTTTCCTCATCATCATATGCTTGGCAGCAGGAGCTATCCGAGCATATATCAGCGCTCGATGATGGGCATCCTCCCCCATCGATGCGATCGAGCGTAAATGTGCGCGCCGCCACGGCCTGCGCCGCCAGTGCTTCATCATGGAAGCTTGCAGGCATTTCGGCGGCAACAACACCCTCGATATATGTTTCGAGCGGCATATCGCGCATCTCATCAACATCGTGATAGTATAGCGTTATTTCAATGTCGGGGATGTAGGATGGCGCAGGAGTGGGGGTTGAAGTGTCCGAGATAGGGGGAGTGTTTTCGTCGCTTGAGGCATAAAAGCATGCCCTCACAATCAAAATGAGAAAACCGAGCGCCACGCTAAAGTATATAAGACGGCGTATGTCGATACGATAAATAATAATTCCCCCCTCACGGTCAGCTTTGATGCGCGATATGCTACACCTTATACCATATGCCGTGAGGGGGGAATTTATGTAGTAGAGATATCTATGCCGCCTACTCGGACGGAATATTCTTTTTGCCGACTACGCTACTAACTTCAAGCACGTACAACAATGTTCTTTTGAACACAGCCTCATCGTACTTCGGGGTGCCTTCAAAGCCATATCTCTTCATAAGGCAATCCATGGCCTGTGTTTTTTCGGCCACATCATCGATGAAGCGTATTTTGCCCTTGCCCATAACGCTCTCGTGGAAAGCGCTCCACGTGCAGGGCTGTTCGCCCTTAATTAAGGAAAACGAGCAGTCGGCCTCAAAGCATACATTCGGGTACTCGCGAAGGATGTCCACCTTGCGCCCTTCAATCGCAGAATGGAAGTACAGCGAAAGCTTGTTTCCCTCGCACTTATAGCCATAGTTTAGGGGGACAATATAGGGCTCATTCCCGTCATACATGCCGAGGCGAACGACATCGCATTTTTCAAGTATGGACACTATTTCGTTAAAATCAGTAACTTCCCTATCTTTTCTTCTCATACTATGTATCCTCCAATTCTTCATCGATCAGTGCCTCAAAATCTGAAGGCGGCATGGGCTTGGCATAATAATAGCCCTGTGCTACATCGCACCCCACCGAGCGCAAGAATTCCACCTGCTCCTTGGTCTCCACTCCCTCGGCCACGGTTTCGATACCGAGCGCCTGCGCCATGTAAACCATGCTGCGCACTACGAGATTCCCCCTGCGCGCATCATCGCAATCAGCAAAGAAACTACGGTCAAGTTTAATTACGTCAACCTCGAGGTTTTTAAGTAGACCGAGGGATGAATAGCCCGAGCCGAAATCATCCATGGACATCCTTAATCCAAGAGCGTGCATGCGCTTAAACATTGCATCGAGCAACTCTTCATGCCCGAGAATTGTCGTCTCTGTCAATTCAATCTCGATATATTCGCGCGGCACGCCATACAAGTCCACCACGCGAACGAGCTGATCCACAAAATCATCCGAAAGGAAATGCAATCGTGAGAAATTTACGGATATAGGAACTATCGGCAAACCCTTCTCTATGCGCGAACGAAGGAACTTGCAAACAAGCATTAGCATGTTTACATCAAGCCTTGTGATAAACCCATTTTGTTCGAACACGGGAATAAAATCGTTGGGATAGATGAGCTTGCCATCCTCCTCAATCCACCTTACAAGAGCCTCCGCGCCCACAACTTTGTTCTTGGCTATGTCGTACTTGGGTTGCAAGAAAAGGCGGAATTCATCGTTCTCGAGCGCACCGTCCATTTTGTTCGAAATCTCGGTCATGCGCAGCACGCGCTCCTTAAAGCGATTGTCATAATCACAAATTGGATTGTTGCGCTGGTTCTTTGCGTGACTGTGCGCAAGGGAGACGCGATCGACAATGGCGTTAACATCCGTATCGCCCGGCTCAATTACATAGCGACCATAATTAAAGTTAAAATGGTGCTTGGATATTTCCGTCATATGCTCATGGAACATACGCTCGTGATTATGCCTGCCTTCGTGTAGCATTTCGAAATATTCGTATGAGCTGAACAACAAAAACTCATCCGCATCGATGCGCGCCTGCATAAAGTCAGGGTCGGTTACTCTTTCCCCTATTTCGGCCATCAGCTTTATTACACGGTTCCCCATGTCAAAGCTGTACATCTCATTTATTGCCTTGAAGTTGACAATATCAATCTTAACTATTGTGTAACGCTTATCGGGATTTCGCTTTAGCTCGCGAGCAATCAGCATTTTGAAGTACACAAGGTTTGGGAGCCCCGTAAGCTCATCATAGTATGCAACGCGCTCTATATCCTTTATCGACCCACGTCTAAGCATAACAATAGCAAGTAGCATGCCAAGCAGAAGAACGAACACGACCATCGACAACACAGTGACGGATTGCGTGAGCCCCTCGGATTCATCCGTGATAACTTCCCACGGCACGCCTAAAACAATTGACCAATCGTTGATGGTGATGGGCACATGGCGGCCTACCCAGTGTAGATCTCCCGTTGTGACTTCAAAGTCGCCGGCCTGGCGGAAACGAAACGCGGTTTCAAGATCATCCGCATCCGATCCATCGTGGAATGTTGCGGTTTGTATGATTTCAAAAAACTGTGTTTCCGATCCGATAAGATTGTTGCGGGTGTTTGCTATTATTTCTCCGCTTCCGTTTACAACGAATGTAAAGCCTCGTCCTTCGAATGTCGGAAGAAGCATGCTGTTTAGATATGTAATAGGATACTGCGCCGCAAGAACACCCACAACCTTGTCTCCATCCATCACAGGTGTAGATAGCATAACGGCTGACTCTCCTGCAATCGGGGACTCTATCGGCTCGGTGATGTGAGGTTGCCCCTGCATCGCTTCTATAAAATATTCGGTACTGCTTATGCTCACCGCCGTACCGTCCGCCATCACACCAAGCCCCAATGAGTTAACGAGCAAGGGGTGGGACAAAATGTGCTCATCTTCTATAAGTGAAAGGTACTCGACGGCTGCTTCTCTATCATCCAGCAAGGCATGTGTATTAAGGGCAAGTCCCGTTAGCATGGACATTTCGGTCTTAATCTCTTCGCTGAATGAGAACTGTTGTTGCATCGCAAGTTCGTCGATCATCGATAATACTTGCGACGAGATTGTAACATTCAACCCACGCCCGGAGTAGAAAAAAGTAAACAGTATGAAAATAATGCACACAAAAACGGCAATTTTCAATGCCACGGTATTTCGCTTTTTTACCATTCTTCTCCCCCTTAAGTTTTTAGTATATAGCATTAGCTACACGCTCATACATAATCTATTAAATTTTATCATAGGATTGCACTTCACGCAATAGCTTCTTTATCAATCGTGATTCATAACAGCTCACAATATCTCCTCCACTTTTTTGCCTTTTAGTACGGCGGCTAAAATGCCCCCGACTTCCCAATCAGCATTATAATATATTTGGTTGAAACACTTATTTATGCCCGGGAATTTGTGTTATGATTGTTATATCTATAAATAGAAGAGAGGTAAATTAATGCATATTCAAAAAAGGCGTATATTAATGCTTGGTTATGGCACCTTGGTGATGCTGTGCCTTGGTTTGATCTACGGTTGGTCCATCTTCGTTGCACCGCTGGAGGCGGAATTTGGCTGGCTCAGGAGCGAGACATCGATGACATTCACCATCTCCATGACATTTTTCTGTTTAGGTGGAGTCATCGCAAGTGTGCTTGCCAGGAAAATCGGTATTAAGGTGACGTTCGCAATAGCGGCGGCACTGATACTATTGGGATTTTTCGTAGCCTCGCGCGTTGAAACCGTCCTGATGTTGTACTTAGGCTATGGCGTGAGTTGTGGCGCCGGTGTCGGCATGGCATATAATGTGCTGCTCGGAATAATGAGCCGCTATTTTCCTGACAAGCCGGCCTTTGCATCGGGCGTGTTGCTAATGGGTTTCGGTTGCGGCGGTATGGTGCTTGGCACAATCGCGACATCGCTCATGGATAGTATCGGCTGGCGTTCAACCTTCCTTATGTTTGGGCTATTGTTCTTCGTGGTTGTTATAGTTGCCGCAATTTTCATGCGTATGCCGCGCGAGGGCGATGAACTCCCTGCCCCAAAAGTACATAACCGCGGTGGCGAAGGTTTAGACCTTCCCCCCAAACAGATTATTAAGCGCAAAGCCTTTTGGCTTCAGTTCCTCTGGGCATCATTGTTGCCTGCCGGCGGGCTCATCATCATAGGCAATGCCGCCCCGATTTTTGCCGAACTTGGAGCGGACAGCTTAACCGCAGCTCTCGGTGTGGGCGTGTTGTCCGTCTCTAACGGTTTAGGGCGCGTCATTCTCGGCATTGTGTACGATAAGTTTGGTAGAAATGTATCGGTTCGTGTTATCACTGCCGGGTATACCCTTGCGATTCTAACCATCATACTTGCATGGCAGTTATCAAGCATAGCTATATTGTTCGTAGCCTTCATCATAATGGGTATGGCATACGGCTCGGTTCCCACTATGTCGCCGGCATTTATACAGGATTTTTACGGCCGTACATATTTCGGAACCAACCTATCGATATTCAATCTTTCGATAATGGCATCATCATTCGGCGGCCCTCCCATCGCTTCGGCAATCCACGCATCCATAGGGTCTTATTCCTTTGTTCCCTATGTTATGCTGGCGTTTGTTATTGCAGGAACGATAGTTGTATCATTCGTGAAGAAGCCATAGGAGAGTATTTCTTTTGAACAAGACACGTTTAGCAATGATTCAAATGGCGATATGCGCCCTCATGTGGAGTACGGGGGGTGTGCTCATCAAGAGCGTCACCCTCAATCCCATAGCTATTGCAGGATATAGGAGCCTTATGTCCGG
>CAYJPI010000007.1:0-18154 GCA_964372005.1 uncultured Oscillospiraceae bacterium
GATATATGTCGAGCACATCGTTCAAAGCATCCGCAATTAGCATTGCCATCATCTCTAAATCGGTCTCATCGAGAGTGCCGTCGGTGCTGACATCGCCCGCAACCTCCGCCGGTATAGGCAGGATATCGACGCTATACTCATCGTAGGTTTCGCTGCCTCCTTCGCCCGCCCCCACGATGGTCGCGCGCACCGTTATCGCAGTCTCGGTTTCGGTTGCCCCGCTCTCCACGCAAAGATACTTAATACCATCCCTATCCACGATTTCACATTGCACCTGTGATACATTTTCCACAATAGCCCACTCAACATCATCGGCGAGCTCCGGGTTTTGAGGGAAAACATCCGCATGAAGCTGCAATTCTCGTCCATTCGCCACGCCTGCGGTTTCTGATGTTATCTCGATTGAAAATACCGCGTAACTAATTTGTGCGGCATTTAGCACATCGTTATTCCCTTGCTTCTCTATTTCAGCCCACTGAGCCTGTGTTCCGCCATATGTAATCATATTGAGCGAACTACATCCGTAAAACGCACCCTCACCGATAAATGCAACACCGCGCTCAATTGTCACCGAAGTGAGCGATTCGCATCCTTCAAATGCATAATCCTGTATGCTTTGCACAGTTTGAGGAATTGTGATAGATTCTATCGCCTTGCATCCGCTAAATATATAAGCAGTCAATGCCGTAACGCCTTTAGGTATCGCTATTTCCTCCAAGATATTGCACTCTGCAAAAGCACGTTCACCTATGGTTTCAACGCCATTCATTGTAATTGAAGTTAGAGTATCGCAATTTTCGAATGCACTCTCCCCTATTGATTTTACACTATCGGGAAGTATTATCGTGCTTAGTGTGTGGCTATTCATAAATGCGGAATCATTTATGGCTGTCGTCCCTTCTTTTACGGTATATGTATCCAGATAAAACAGTTCTCCTGCCTCCACCAAGGTGCTCCCAACATACAGTACACCATCCGCATCATAATCTATCGATGTGCCGTTTATCGATATATTCGCCCCTGTAAATACATTTTCGCCATAGATGATGTTGGGATTTTCTACCATTAACTCCCTCAGGTGATATGCGTACGCAAAAGCATATCCGTATATTTTTTCTACATTTGCAGCTATGGTGTATTGCTCACCCTCTCTACTATTCGGGTAGGCAACGAGAGCCGTTCCATCATATGTGTAAAGCACCCCATCAACAGCTTTGTAGTGCATGCTGTCAATTGTCTGATATGCCGATAGCGCTTCGCAATCCTTAACTGCGCCCGGTTCAAAGCCGGATACATCCGCTGATAGAGCAATGGTTTTCACATGCTTGTTCCCGACGAAGGCCTCACTCGCTATTGTTTCTATGCTATGCGGTATCGTGTATTCATCTTCACCCTTCCCCGGCGGATAGCAGATTAGCCGATTATTTGCGGTTTCAACAAGCGCACCATCGCGCACATCGAACATAGGGTTCGAGTCTGCCGTGATGGTTTCCAAGCTATCACAATATGTGAATGGATTGTTTATGATGCGCTCCACACTAGGCGGGATAGATAGATTTGTGAGGGATGTGCATCCGCTAAATGCATCGCGCTCGATGGACAATAGCGTACTCGGCAGTGTCACATTTGTAAGCGCGGTGCATCCATAGAAAGCCGATTCTCCTATGGATTCTACTCCCGTCCCAATTTCGAGTATTTCAAGCGATTCACAGCCGAAAAATGCTGTTGATGATATTGCCTTAACATCAACTCCGTCAATTTGCGAAGGTATTACCGCTTTTGTAATGCTATACTGGGCATACACCACCGCATTGCTCGATTTATCGAATATAATAAAACCACCGATGATATTCTCGCCATCGGGCTGAAGAGTATAGGTTTGGTCCTGATATTGTGCTTGCGGTGCCTCTTCGATAGGCTCAATTCCGCCGTCATCAGTCGTATGGATAAGTTCATCCTCGGCCGGTTGTGCAAATGCCGTGAACATTGGTTGCAATAACATTCCCAAAAAGATTATCAGCATAGTCGCACATGCAAAGGCCTTCCTTGCATGATGTGCGTTGTTAATTGGCCAAATATTCTTAGCATAAGTTTCGGAATTTGTAAGTTTTTTCTCGGTTTTTGTCGATAAAAACATTAATTTTCCCCCTTTGATATGTGAGTTTGTAATGTCTGTAATGTTATCGTTCTCCCCGATAACATAAGTCTCTATACTGCTTTCAGGAGTCAAAAAGCAAGTGGAAGGGATAAAAGTGCCGCTCGACACTATTTAAAATATATTACCATGTTTTTTTGCAATTGAAAAGCAGTTTTTATATTTCCATCCTTTTAGATAGTATCGACAGCTAATTTGACAATAGCATTAAAGCATGCTACCATATTTTTTACGCCGCGTTTTCGTTTAAATCATTAATAACGTAGATGGTGCCGACACTATCTAATACGTAGAGGTGCTCGAAGTGTTTAATTCAAGCCTAAGGTCAAAGCTTCAATGGAATAGTTTTTTTATATTATCCATTTGCCTATTTGGTTTAATGCTTATCAGTAATGCCCTTTATACCGAGTCGATAGATAATCAGGCAAACGAGCATGCATTGCAGATGCTCGGCCAGGCTCGCGCAACCTTGGATGCAACGCTTCAAACTTACGATAATGTGATAATGTATCTATCCCAAAGCGATGAGGTAAAAGCGTATCTGAGCCTACAAGGCACTAATACGCAGGAGCGCGTGAGGCTTGAAACGAGCATCCGCAAGGATAGCCTATCGTATTTTGAAAATACGCAGGGCATAAACGGCATCGTTATCGCATCGGAGCAGGATATTTACATTTCGAATCATACAAGCAAGATGGCACGCTATCCGATTGTGGACGACCCGTGGTACGTAGCGGCGAAGGAGGCCGACGGCGCATTGACGGTAACAAGCCCCATAGGCCGAAACCTTAGCATATGGGGCGATCTTGGGACGAGCGACATCACCACCCTTTCAAGAAGCATCATCGATGAGACCACGGGTGAGGTTTTGGGCGTTATTTCTGTGGATATTCTTATTGAAACGCTTGCTAATCTTATAGGCGATGTTACCCTTGGCAAGCAGGGGTATATTTTCCTCATGGATGCGACGGAAAACATACTTACAGGGCCTGAAAACGACACGGTTTATCGCCTGAGGAACGAATGGTTTATTGGCGGCGACGATGAGGTTTTCAGAAGCATCGGCGGTGAAATATATCAAATAATGCATAGCCGCATAGAGTCTACCGGCTGGATAATCGGAGGCGTGTTCCCATATGGCGAACTTCTTGCACCGATAGAGAGATTGCGTTTTGTAACGATTGCATTGCTTTTTTTCACCACCATTATCGCATCGCTTTGGATAATGCGCTTTTCAGCACTGTTCACACGCCCGATAAGCAGGATAAGATCGCTGATGCAGCAGGCGGAAAGCGGAAATCTTGATGTGCGATACGAAGGCAGTGACGCGGGCGAAATCGCCCAACTCGGCAATAGTTTTAACGCCATGATCGACAACATACAAACCCTGTTTGATATGGTGTATAAGGAGCAAAGGGCCAAGCGCGATGCAGAGCTAAAGACATTGCAAGCGCAGATAAAGCCGCACTTCCTTTACAACACCCTCGATACAATCCGTTACATGGCCGAGGAAAATGATGCGGATGATGTAACCGCGATTGTGGATGCACTAACGAGACTGTTTCGCATATCGTTAAGCAAGGGCGCGGATGAAATTACGCTCGAGGACGAGCTCATGCACACCGATGCATACCTTTATATACAAAAGGTTAGGTATGAGGACAAGCTCGAGTTTCAAATTCATTGCCCGCCCGATTTGAAAGGCTGCTTTATAACGAAGCTCATATTACAACCACTTGTTGAAAATGCAATTTATCACGGCACCAAGCAAAAAGAAGGTGGTGGCCGCGTGGATATTTACATAATAAAGCATCATAATGAGCTCATGATACGCGTTGTGGATGACGGTGTTGGGATGAGCCGCGAGAAAATGCGCATGCTCAACGATAAGCTCGATAAGAACGCCTCGGGCGACAGTGAATACGGCTATGGCATCTTCAATGTGAACAACCGCGTAAAGTTCACATATGGGATGCAGTATGGCTTAGAGTTTGAAGAGAACGAGTTTGGCGGCGTAACATCCGTGCTACGATTGCCGCATAGCGAAAATAGGAGGGATAGCGATGATTCGTATACTGTTGGCGGATGACGAGCCTAAAATTCGCCGCGGATTGCGCCGGCGAATAGAAAAGATGGATTTGGCCTTTACGATATGCGGCGAAGCGGAAAACGGCAAGGAAGCTTTAGCCCTTGCGAAGAATACAAACCCTCACATAGTGATTGCAGATATATGCATGCCTATACTCGGCGGACTCGAGCTTATCGAGGGATTGCGCTCGCTCGAGGCCTCACCGCATGTCATAGTGGTATCGGGGCATGATGAATTCAAATACGCCCAGCGCTCGTTGGAGCTAAAGGTGCATTCTTACCTGCTTAAACCCATCGGCGAAGGCAAGCTTGAACAAATCCTCACCTCGCTTTTTGATTTGGTGCACAAGGAAACAGAGGATACGAAAAGCATGAACCGAATCATGCATCAAATCGAACAGAGCAGAACTTATCTGTGCGCATTATTTTTACGCTCGTGGATAGCAGGGGAAATAAGCCCCGGCGATGCCTACGAGCAGCTGTGCGACTTTGGCTTAAACTTTGAATCGACGGGAATAGCGCATATCACGGGCGGCAATGATTGGCAGGCGATGCATGGCGAAATTCAAAACCATATGTCCATGCTGAACATTGCATCGAGCGATTTTTTCTTCTTCAAAGATACGGATAAATCCCTTTTGGGATTATATCGTTGCGAGGATGATTGTTCTAAAGCGATTGCATCAATAGAAAATCACTTGTCAGTATGCATGGATAGGCAAATCATCATGCATACGCGTTGTGTAGATAAGAAGGAGTCGTTGAGCGATGCAATGCGCGCGCTTAGGGAGAGATCAGCATCCTTAAAAACGCTTTCTCCCGTCGTTCATGCGGCATGGCGGCATATACAGGCGCATTATGGCGAGGAGGAGTTGTGCCTTGGTGAAGTGGCGAAGATTGTTGGAATAAACCCGACCTACCTAAGCCGCCTCATGAAGCAAGAGCTCGACATGTCTTTCCAAGAATGCCTGATTAGCGAGCGAATTAACAAGGCGCTCGTACTTATGCAAGAGGGCTACACGAAGGTGAAGGAGATTGCAAAGCGCGTAGGCTACGATAATCCTCTTTATTTCAGTGCGGTTTTCAAAAGTAAGACGGGTATGTCACCGAGCCACTACTTGAAAGAGGTATATTCGTATGGAGAAAATTAAGTGGCGGTTACTGCCTGCTTTTGTACTGGTGATACTCGCCGTGATGCTGTTTATCCCATCCATGCAGAGCCCCGTAAACAGCGAAGGCCCTCCTGAAATCCGTTATCTTATAGGGATGAGCCAAAACCATCTTCTCGACCCTTGGCGAGTAGCTACGAACATGGAGATAGAGGAGGCCGCCGAGGGATATCCCGGTATGCGAGTGATATTTGCGGATGCCGCAGGAGATATAGGCAGGCAGGAGGATGATATTCTGCGCATGGTACAAAACGGTGTAGATCTTCTCGTGATATCCTGCCCTGAGATGGAGAAACTTGCGGAAGTGATTGAAGACGTGGTAAGGGATACGCCTGTTATACTGCTTGAACAATCGATTGATAGCGGCGATTACACCATGTTCATAGGCGCTGACAATGTTGAGATGGGACGAATGGCCGCACAGATGCTAATCGATGATATGGACGGTTCGGGGCGTATAATCGAGGTTGTCGGCGATATGGAACTGAGCATCGCTAAGGAGAGGCAAGAAGGCTTTTACTCGGTGATCGATGCAAACCCGAATGTGGATATTGAAACCACACTGCAGGCCAATTGGATGCGCGACCAGGCCGAGGATCGTATGATGGAATACATCGTCGTAAACAATCCCGAGTACGACGGCGTGTTCGCCCAAAATGACACCATGGCCGACGGCGTGTCTATAACCAATGCAAAGCTTTGGGTGGGCGTTGATGTCCCCATCGTTGGAATTGGCGGCGTTTCGGGGCCAAACGGCGGCCTTGAGCTGGTGGAAAAAGGCATCCTAAGCGGTACGGTGCATTGCCCCACCGGCGGCAAGGAAGCAATCGAATACGCCGTGAAGATACTCGATAATGTTCAAGATATCCCCAAGGATTTGGTGCTGGAACCACAATTGATTCGTTAAATTTTCATAACTCTCTAATTTAGTGGCAGCAATTCCTCCATCGGCAGTTCAACCCAAGTAGCCTTTGGGTTGTTTAGCGCATGCCATTGTGCTTTATCGATCTCTAATCTAAGCCTTCCTCGCCCATTGGTTGAAAGGATTATAACGGCTGAAAATGGTTCAAAGATAACTCGTTCCACCTCGCAATGCATGCGATTTTCTCCCCCCTTATCCACCAATCGGATACCGTGAGAGCGAATCCCCACATCGCTGATACTCGCGAGAGTTTGTTTCGGAAGCCTCAAGCTTATCCCCCATTCGAGCGCATTTATCGTTCCGTCGGGGTTTTTTGTTACCTTCGAAATATTCTTGCAACCCGATAGCAAACAGGCCGCGCGTGTGCTAGGCGCGCTGAAAAGCTTAGTTGTGTCCTGTACGGACGCACTTTTGCCGCCGGACATAACGCACACCTGCTTACATAATCGATGTATCTCGCCGCGGTCATGAGTTACGAGTAAAACCATTTTATTCGTTCGCTCAAGCTGCTCGGTAAGCTCGAGTTCAAGCTCCCACTTGAGGTAGCTGTCGAGGGCGGAAAAAGGCTCGTCCAGCAAAATAAGTTTTGGGTGTGCGGCCAGCATCCTCGATAGTGCTACGCGTTGTTGCTGTCCCCCCGAAAGCTCGTTGGGTTTCTTATCCTCCACATCTTTAAGTTGAAATGCCTCGATGTACTTTTGTGCCGCCCCGATTCTTTCTCTCTTCGTTCCAACAATGCAGCCGGATAAAATATTCTCCCTTACCGTCATGTTGGGAAAAAGCGCATATTGCTGAAAGAGATAGCCCACGCGCCGCTCGCGCGCCGGCAGGTTGATTCGCGCCGCGCTGTCAAAGAGCACTACATCATCAAGCACGATTCGCCCTTCATCCGGCTTTTCTATCCCTGCGATGCATTTGAGTGCCATGCTCTTTCCGCAACCGGAAGCGCCTAGCAGACCCATCGTGCCATCATCACATGAGAATTTTACATCGAGAAAGAAGTTCCCGAGCCGTTTTTTGATATCCACAATTAGTCCCATCTCTCCACCTCCGTTCTCGAAAACTTGTGGCGTGGGTTGTTCTTCTTGCGTTCAAAAACATTTATGATTATCAACACTCCAAGGGAAATCGCTAAGTTCAACAAAACCCACTGTAGAGCCAAAGCATCATTTCCCTCGCGCCATAGCTGATATACGGTGGTGGATATGGTAGCTGTGCGCCCGGGTGTATATCCCGATACCATGCTCGTTGCGCCATACTCGCCAAGTCCGCGAGCAAACGCAAGAACAATTCCTGCAAGTATCCCCGACTTGCAGTTGGGCAACAGTACGCGAAAGAAAACCCATCCATTGGTGCGCCCCAATGTCTGTGCGGCATAAATCAAGGTGCGGTCGAAGCTCTCAAAAGACCCACGCACCGTGCGATACATAAGCGGAAATGTTACAACAACAACCGCCACGACGGATGCATGCCATGTCATCGTCAATCTTATATCGAATGTTGAAAGCATCCATTCGCCTAGGGCGCTGTTTGGCCCGAGTGCGGCGAGCAGAAAAAAACCCACCACGGTTGGCGGTAGCACGAGCGGTATAGTAAGAATACAGTCCAAACAACCCTTCGCGATGGGCGGAAGCTTTGTTACATACCAAGCCGCCGCCATTCCTACCACGCATGTGATGGATGTGGCGATTAGTGCAATGCGTATGGAGTTAAAAAGCGGAAACCAATCCATCATATCCTCCCCTATCGTTGTGGGATAATAAATCCGTCAGCCTCGAAGCGATCGGTAGCCGAACTCGAAAGCAGATAATCTACAAACGCGGTCGCTTCATTCTTGTTTTCGCTTTTCGGTAGCACTGCCGCAGGGTAAACGATGTTGTCATGGCTATCTTCGGGCGCATATGCTACCACGTGAAGCCCTGCAACTGCGGCATCGGTAGCGTAGACGATACCACAGTCCACCGCCCCCATTGAAATCTGCGTTACTATCTCCTTGGCGCTCGTGGAAAATGTAAGCTTTTGTGCGGCTTCAAGCGCATCCCACAGCCCGAGATAAGCGAGCACCTGCTTTGCGTACTTTCCTGCAGGAACATCCGCCCCACCGACGGCAACGAGCTTCACCCCATCCTTTGATAGATCATCAAAACTTAATATGCCTGCAGGATTATCCTGTGGAACTGCCAGCACCAAGGTGTTTTCTAAGAGGATTACGGGGTCAATCGATAGTGATTCCATCTGTTCTTGCGATGCCGACAAAAACACATCGCAGTACGCCCCCTGTTCGATTTGCGTTAGCAAAGTGCCCGATGAATCGAACTGGAACACGATTTTTACTTCGGGTGACGCTTTATTGTAATCCTCCGCTATAGCGGTAAGGCTTTGTGTAAGTGACGATGCGACAAAAACCACAATTTCATTTTCGGGCGCAGCGGTGCAACCCCCAAGCAATAGTACGACCATAAGAAATACTAGGTACGGGCGCAATTTGATGCCTCCCCTGTGAGTATTTCAAGGCCATGCGCGAGCGATGGCAGTATGTATCCCAAGCACTCTGATACCGCCTTCGGACTTCCGGGTAGATTTACGATTAAAGTGCTCCGTCGTATGCCTGCAACACCTCGGCTAAGCATAGCGCGCGGTGTGATTTGCAAGGAAAACCAGCGTATCGCCTCTGCGATGCCGGGGGCAGGACGTTCCACCACATCCATGGTGGCCTCAGGCGTATGGTCGGTGGGCGAAAAGCCCGTACCGCCCGTGGTGAGGATTAAGTCAACTTCGCCTCCATCACAAAGCTCACGCAGTAGCTTGGAAAGCCGTGTCGGGTCATCGGGCAGGAGCGCTGTGTGCGCTACATCATATCCTGCATCACGTACCATCTCGCATATGATGGGGCCGCTTTTATCCTCGCGCTTACCCACATAGCCCGAATCCGACAATGTTATAACAGCTACTCTCATCCTTCACACCTCCATTACGGATAATGTATCACCAACCGATATTGTTCCACCATGAATCACCTTTGCAAACACGCCCTCGCGCGGCATTATGCAGTCCCCCATCTTATGATAGATCTGGCAGTGTGCATGACATTCCTTGCCAATCTGTGTAAGCTCCAGCCTCACATCATTGCATATAAATTGCGTGCCTACCGGCATGGTGCGAAAGTCTAAACCCGATACGACGAGATTTTCGCCGAAATCGCCACTGCCTACCTGTGCGCCCTTGGCACGAAATTCTTCCACCTTGTCATGCGACAATAGGGACACTTGGCGATGCCAGTTGCCCGCATGCGCATCATTCTCTATGCCGTGATCTACCACGAATGTTGCAGTTCCCACATTTTGTTTCTGTGTGCCCTTCTTTTCGCTTACACATACCGCAATTATATTTCCCATAGTCATTCCTCCATTTATATAGTGCTCAGCACGCACTCAATTCATATTCATCCGCCGATTTGATGCATCATCTTTCGTTCGCCGCCCAAAACATTCGCACTGGAAAATTGATGGCTGGCCGGTTTTCCGGTTATTGCCTCCTCCATTGCATTTAGTAGCATGGCATCGGTTGCACCGCGGCGTATCAATTCCCCAAGGTTTACGCCCTCATCGTATTGAAGGCATGTTTTCAAGAAGCCGGTTGCAGTGAGCCTCACGCGGTTGCATCCATCGCAGAATTGATGCGTCATCGCGCTTATGAATCCCACCTTACCGCAAAAACCATCGAATGTGACATAGCGGCCGGGCCCCGCACCGTCCCCCTTATCCGCAACACGCGCCTTACCGAAGGCTTCCTCCAGCACAGCACGAACTTCGTCCTCGGTACGGCGATTTAAATTGCTACCTAAACCGATTGGCATAAGCTCTATAAAGCGCACTGCTATATCATGTTCCTTGGCGAGCCGTGCAAGCGGCACGAGCTGGCTCTCGTTTTGCTCCATCGGTACGCAATTGAGCTTGACGGATAGATTGGGCTCATTGATTGCTGCCATCAGCCCATCGAGCACGCTATGTAGTGCATCTATCCTTGTGATGGAGTAGAATTGCTCCCTATCGAGAGTGTCGAGGCTGAGGTTGATTCCCCCTAGCCCCGCCTCGACAAGCTGTGGTAGCATAGCGGATAGTTTAACCCCATTCGTGGTAAGGTTCAACTTATCTATCCCTTCAATCGCACCGATGCCACGAACCAGCTCTTGAAGGTCGCGCCTTACCAAAGGTTCGCCGCCCGTCAAACGTATCTTGGTTATGCCGAGTCCCGCAAAAAGTCTACACAGGCGAACCATCTCTTCATAACGCAAAATATGGCTCGGGTCTGTCCAACTAATGCCCTCCTTCGGCATGCAATAGATGCATCTTAAATCGCATCTATCTGTAACCGATACGCGAAGATAGTTGATATTACGTCCAAATTGATCAAGCATTGTTCACACCTCTAAGGCCGTTAATGTACTGCAAAACGAAATCAGCCACGGCATCGGGTTTCGACAGCGGCACTGTTTCGACATTGTTTATTTCAAGCGGCAAGTCGGTTGCTATGGCAATCAAGGTTGAAACATCACACGCGGGCGCGGTTGAATTGCCGGCGCGTACCACCTCGATTTTTGGCCACCTACTGTATTTTCCACCCTCCACTATTATAAGATCAGCTTCGGGGAAATGATGGAAGAGTTCATTTTCATCAACGCTTTGTTTACGCACCAGCATGTATTTATCGCCATCGTATACGGCAGTGCCGCAAGCCCCTGCTTGCAAATGACGGTATGTATCCGTCCCCGGAACATCAGCGCTAAAACTATGCCCATCATGCTTAATAACAGCAACTTTATAACCTTTTTGAATGATGAACGGCAGTATGCTTTCAATCAATGTCGTTTTGCCCGAGTTTTTTATACCGCTAATGGCAATGATTATCTTACTATCGGTTGGGGTTTTCGAACACACCTGACTTACCCCCCTCCTTGCGTACGAGCCGAATTTCGCCGATTTCCATTGATTTATCGGCGGCCTTGCACATGTCGTACACGGTGAGTAGCGCAACGCTAACACCCGTCAGCGCTTCCATCTCTACACCTGTATTGCCAAAAAGCTTCACGGTGCATGTGCAATGAACGGCGGTGTTTTCCTCGTCTATCTCAAAATCAATCTTTGCATTATTAAGCATCAACGGATGGCAAAGCGGGATAAGGTCGCTCGTTCGCTTAGTTGCCATAATGCCGGCCACGCGCGCCACGGCTATAACATCGCCCTTGCCATTCGTCCCACTTGAAATAGCTTCAATTACATCCTTAGAGGCGCGAATTGTTCCCTCCGCTATAGCGATGCGCTCGGTTGGCTGTTTGCCCCCTACATCCACCATTATGGCATTGCCGTGCGCATCGAAATGATTAAGTTTATTTTCCATGCTGTTTACCTCATCATAGTTTTAGTATTTGCACTTTATCCCCAAGTTGTAATGCGCCAGTGCCTGCGGCAATATCAAGCAAGCAGTTGCACCCCAGCATGGAATGCAGCATGCCCGACGAATGCCCCTCGGGGAGCGTCACACGCCCATCTTCATAGCGCCCGCGAATAAAGCGTCGACCGCCACTCGCTTTTGGAAATGGCGTGTCGAGGATGGCTGTATGCAAGCAAGTAGCAAAAATCGTTTCCCCCGAAAGCACCTCGAGTAGCGGACGGGCAAGAAGTTCAAATGTGGCCGCCGCCGCAAAAGGATTGCCCGATAATGACAAAATGGGCACTTCGTCTATGGTGGAGTACATTAGAGGTGTTCCCGGCTTTATCAATACGCGCCAGAAGTGACGCGTTGCGCCCGATAACTCCAGTGCACGGTGAAATACATCCTTCGCGCCTACAGAAACACCGCCGGTTGTGATGACCATATCATGCTCTTTAGCGAGCCTAATAAGCGCTTTAGCAACTATCTCTTCATCGTCCGATGCATGCTCACATGTAACATCAATTATCCCAAGTTCTTGTAGCCTTGCAACGAGCAAAGGGCCGTTTGCGCTGTATATCTTGCCCATCGGTAGCGGTGAAACCATGTGGGATACCACTTCATCGCCCGTGGTAAGCACACAAACCGACGGCCTTCGATTAACGCTTATGTTCGAAACTCCTGCACTTCCGAGTATTCCTATTGCCGCCGCAGTCAGGATTGTATCCGCATTGATCAATGCTGTGCCGCTATGATAATCTTCGCCCCGATAGCAGTAGTTTTCGCCGCTCTTTAGCGCTTGGGTTATAGTAACCGATGGGTAGCCCATGTCGGTATCCTCTTGGCGAATCACACAATCGCATCCCTTCGGGAGCATCGCACCCGTCATTATACGTACGGCGCATTTTTCGTCCACGGGGACATTGGCAACATCGCCTGCATATACGGTGTCTGTAACGTGTAATTGAATGGGTTTTTGTTTGCTTGCGTTCAATGTGTCAACCGAGCGAAGGGCATATCCGTCGAGTGGCGAACGGTCGAACGGGGGCTGGTCAATCTTAGCATTCACGCCGCAGGCAAGCGTACGCCCTAGCCCTTTATGTAGCGGAACCGATTCCGTGCCGAGCGGCTTTACGCTTTCACGTATAATGGATATAGCTTGTTCGAGTGAAATTCCTTGCAACATTTTAACCACCCTTTCCAAAAGGACAAATGGGATAATGGCATGGCTCGCACCCAAGGCATAGTCCGCCATGTCCAAGGCCGCGCAATTGTGTGCGAGTTACCCTTTCGCCTGCCACAAGATATGGTAAAATAATATCGAAGATGGTGGCCTTGGCATACATAACGCATCCCGGCAAGCCAACAATGGGCGTGCTATCAAGATATCCCAAAAGGAACATTGCACCCGGCAACACCGGCGCACCGTATGAGATTATATCTGCGCCCGTTGCCTTAATTGCTCCCGGTGTTCTATCATCAGGGTCTACACTCATTCCACGCCCGCTTCCTTGCAACTTTGCACCGCCGAAGTTATGGCTTCCATGTCATCGCCGGGCAAGTGATGCTCAACCACTTCAATCCCGAATTTTGACATCTTGTCCACTATAACAGGCGTAAACCTATCATCAATAATCCCGTTTTTCACCTCGCCGCCCGTCGTGATTAGGCCGCAGGTCTTTAGTTTGAATGGTTTCAATGTAAGTATGGGCTTATCGCCAACTCGCTTTGCCGCTTCATCGAGCCGCGCTTCCTCAATTACGAGTGGGATAATGCGCGTACCTGCCAACTTATCTCCCTTTTTCACCACGCTCGCGCTGTGGCGTGTTGCAACCATCAAATCATCTTCGCTATTTAGCGCGCAAAGCCTTTCAACATCGACGAGTAGCAGGCCGTCACAATCGGCAATTATCTCAATTTTGCCCTCCTTAGGGTCGGATGCAATCATGTTTTCACCTTGGCATAAAGCGCGCAGACGGTCAGCCCCTTCATCCTCATGGAGCATACCGTCCTCCTGTTGCCAAACATAGAGATGTTCCTTACCCATGGAAAGTAGCACCGCGATATCGGCTTCGGTTACCACATGGCCCTTTCGAAAGCGTGCGTCCTTATATTCTCCCGGGATAATCTGGGTCATGTCATGGCAAAGCACATGCCCGACAGCCTCTTTTGTTGCTATTTGTTTCATTCCTAGCATCCTCCAATAAAAAATGAGGGCACCGTCTTCGGTACCCCCATAAATATGCGACAACGCAAGTTCGGCTTAAACTATAAACCGAACGTATGGCGGCTCCTTCTCAAAGACGGAGGGGTTGCTCTGTTTCCGGAACAACCTGATAATCGGCCTAATTGGCGATTATGGCGGTGCATCATAGGCAAAATAACCCGTAGATGCATTCGCTTCGGAGCGTATTTAATTGCTATTATCTTACTACACGTACGGTACAATTGCAACACATGCTTTGCAATATATATGTGGTGATAGGTTTTTTTCGTAAAATTATATGTTCACTTGCATTTGTCCATATTTACATTTTATTATGAGCCTACTATAATGTATGTTATAATCATGGATACACATAATACATATGAAAGATATGCCTATGCTTCGTTCATTTAGGCAAAAGGAGAGCGCATGAACACAAAAGAGATGATAATCAATGCTAACACTTCCCTCGGGATAGAACTCGGCTCAACACGCATCAAGGCCGTGCTTTTAGGCCACGACCATTCCATACTTGCGACAGGCGGTTTCGAGTGGGAAAATCGCCTTGAAAACGGACTTTGGACTTATCCCATCGATCTCGTGTGGGAGGGGCTTCAAAGCTGTTATGCGGATTTGGAGCGCAATGTTAAAGCCGCGCATGGCGTAGAGCTTGCAACAATAGGCTCTATCGGAATATCGGGCATGATGCATGGCTACATCGCACTCGATGAAAGCGATAATGTCCTCGCACCGTTTAGAACATGGCGAAACACAAACACAGCACAAGCCGCAGATGAACTTACGGAATCATTGGGCTTCAACATACCGCTAAGATGGAGCGGTGCACATCTATACCAAGTAGTTTTGAACGGCGAAGAGCATGTAGGCCGCGTGAAAAAGGTTCTAACGCTCGCTTCATACGTTCACTACATGTTGACGGGCGAGTTTGTCGTGGGTATCGGCGAAGCATCGGGCATGTTCCCCATCGACAGTATTACGAACGATTATGATGCCACTATGGCCGCAAAATTCGCACAGATGACGAAGGACAAAGGCCATCCCTTCGATGTGAATACAGTTTTCCCGAAGGTGCTTTGCGCAGGTCAAGATGCAGGTACGCTCAAGAATCCCCATCTTTTGAGCAAGAACCTTAAATCGGGCATACCGATGTGCCCACCCGAAGGCGATGCCGGAACCGGAATGATAGCGACAAACAGCATCGCGGAGCACACGGGCAATATCTCGGCAGGGACTTCCGTTTTTGCTATGATCGTTCTCGAAAAAGCCCTTTCGAAGATGTATCGCGAGATCGACATGGTAACCACTCCGGCAGGAAAACCTGTCGCGATGGCGCATTGCAACAACGGTACTTCCGACATCGACGCATGGGTGAACCTCTTCGCGCAATCCTCGGCCGCGCTCGGAAACAATGTCGATAAGTCCACCTTATACAAGACTCTCTACGAAAAAGCCCTCGAAGGCGATGCGGATTGCGGCGGCATCATCGCGTACAACTTTGTATCGGGCGAGCCCGTCGCCGAGTGCGATGCAGGCATCCCGATGGTGATGAGGGCTACGGGGTCAAAGCTCACGCTCGAAAACTTCATGCGCGCGCATTTGTATTCCATAATGGCAGTGCTAAAACTCGGCATGGATATCTTAACCGTGCAAGAGAAGGTAGAGCTTCGTAAACTACTCGGGCACGGCGGTCTGTTCAAAATTGAAAAGGTCGCACAGAGCTTCATGGCCGCATCGATGGAAACGCCCATCGAAGTTATGCGCACCGCAGGAGAGGGCGGCGCGTGGGGCATCGCGCTTCTTGCATCCTTCCTTGTAAACAACCCGAAAGGGCAAACGCTCGAAAAATACGTAGATGATGTGTGCAGTAGCGCGGATGTTCTTCGCATTGAGCCGAAAGAAACGGATGTGCAGGGCTTTAATGTTTACTATGAGAAGTATAAAGCGGCACTCGAGGCTCAAAGAGCGGCCGGGAAGGCATTATAGGGGGCACATTTATGGCTATTTTTTCTGAATCGGGATTCATCTTCCCACCTAAGAAGTTTTCGATAGGCGAATCAACCGTTGAAATACAAACCGACCCACACACCGACTTTTGGCAACGCACGTATTACGGCTTTCGCAACGACAATGCGCCCGCGCTTCTCACCACGAAGTCGGAGACGCGGTTCACCTTCACCGTAAAGACGAGCTATAATAGCTCGCGCCGTTTCGACCAATGTGGGGTAATCATCTATCAGGATTCCGATAATTGGTTCAAAGCATCGGTGGAGTACGAAAACGAGAAATTCGGACGGCTCGGAAGTGTTGTAACGAACAACGGCTACTCAGATTGGGCAACGGTGGATATCGACGCATCGCATAAAGAGATGTACTACCGCTTGAGCCGCCGTGAGAGCGATTTTCTCATCGAATGCTCGTACGATGGCGAAACATATCGCCAGATGCGCGTGTTCCACCTTTTCGCCGCGTTTGATGCGGTAAGGGTGGGCATTTACGCGTGTAGCCCGGAGGATTCCTCCTTCACGGCGAAATTCTCGGATATGGAGTTTTCGCCCTGCGTGTGGGAAGATCACGTTTAATCGATACCCTCAATTTAACATAACCTATGTCATCTACAGGCCGTATGTTTTGCCACTTTGGCATTATCATGCGGCCTTGTCGTTTAATCAAACAATATCCAATTGTGTATAAAATTTGTCAGAATTTTATATGCTTTTTGCATTTATACATATGTACTTATAATGGTTTGGACTATATACTTTGAAATATAAAATACCCGAAAGGAAGAAAATGCATGGGTAGTCCGTTGCTTGAAATGAAAAACATATCAAAGTCTTTCGGGGCCGTTCAGGCACTAAAGAATGTAAAACTTGATTTATACCCGGGCGAAGTGCTCGCGCTTATGGGCGAGAACGGCGCAGGAAAATCCACACTGATGAACATACTCTCGGGCGCAATTCAAAATTATGAGGGCGAAATCTTAATCGAAGGCCAAAAGGTTGAGATGAATAATCCCCGCCAGTCACATGCCATCGGCATAGCTAAGATTCACCAAGAGTTACAGCTTGTCAGCGAGATGACGGTTGCAGAAAACATGTTCCTCGGCCGAGAACCGGTATCCAAGGTTGCGGGAGTGGACACGAAGAAGATGCACGCCGACACCGAGCATTATCTAAAAATGCTCGACCTTGAAATCAACCCCCAAACAAAGATCAAGGAACTGCGCGTAGGTGAACAGCAGCTCGTTGAAATTGCAAAGGCAATATCGCTTCACGCTCGCATACTCATAATGGACGAACCGACATCCGCGATAAGTAAAACCGAAACCGAAACATTGTTCAAGGTGGTAAGAAAGCTCACATCCGACGGTGTGGCGATAATCTACATCACTCACCGCATGGAGGAAGTTTTCGCGCTTGCCAATCGTTTAACCGTATTCCGTGACGGAACATTTGTAAATACCGTAAACGCCGCGGATACAAACAAGGATGAAATCATCTACATGATGGTAGGGCGTGAACTCGGAGAGCAATTTCCAAAGGATGATGTTGAAAAGGGCGATGAGGTGTTCCGCATTGAAAACCTCAACTTCACCCCTCCAAAGGGTAGCTTCCGCCGCCCATTAAGGGATATCAGCATTTCTCTTAAAAAGGGAGAAGTACTGGGTATAGCCGGGCTTATGGGCGCAGGTAGATCGGAATTTTTTGAATGCATATTTGGGATGCACCCCAAATACACGCAAGCGAAGATCTATGTGGATGGGAAAGAGTGCAACATCCAAAAGCCGAAACATGCGATAGCTGCAGGCCTTGCATATGCCACAGAGGATCGCAAGGGTACCGGGCTGGTATTACAACGCTCGATAGGCGAGAACATGTCATTGCCGCTTCTCAATCGCTTTAGCCCCGCATATTTCATGCAGGAAAAGAAGGAGCACGACCTATGGCAAGGGCAAATGAACGGAATGCGCATACGCGCCCCCAGTTTTAACACGCTCGTCGGCAACTTATCCGGCGGTAATCAGCAAAAAGTTGTACTGGGTAGATGGCTTATGGCAAGCCCCAAGGTTCTCCTATTGGATGAACCTACACGCGGAATTGATGTAGGAGCAAAGGCGGAGATATATGCGCTCATCAATAAACTTGCAGCTAGCGGGCTCGGGG